>JAVHOY010000133.1:5036-14598 GCA_036170295.1 bacterium | reverse complement strand
GACCGAATCCTTTTACAGGTACAAAAACCCGGTCGTTACGTTGGCGGCGAACTCAACAGCGTTCTCAAAGATTGGGACAAAGTTCAAACCAAAGTTGCGCTGGTCTTCCCCGATATTTACGACATCGGCGTTTCCAACGTTGGATTAAAAATCCTCTACGATCAGATCAATCAACGCGACGACGCGCTCGCGGAACGCGCTTACGCCCCGTGGCTGGATATGGAAGCGCTGATGCGCGAGCATCAAATTCCGATGTACGCGCTCGAATCAAAACGCCCGCTGATGGATTTTGACCTGATCGGATTTACGCTGCCCTACGAAACGCTCTACACCAACGCGCTGAATATTCTCGATCTCGCCGGGATTCCGCTCCACTCCGCCGACCGCGACGAGACGCACCCGCTGATCATCGCCGGCGGACATTCCACGACCAACCCCGAGCCGATGCACGCTTTCATTGACGCGTTCGTCATCGGCGAAGGCGAAGAAGTCATTCACGATATTATCAACGCGATACAAAGAGTCAAAAGTCAAAAGTCAAAAGTCGGCGAAGACCTTCGACCTTTGACCTTTGACCGCGAAGCGATTCTGCTGGAGCTGGCAAAAATCCCCGGCGTATATGTTCCGAGATTTTACGAAACGACCTATCTCGAAGACGGGACTGTCGCGCACACTCAGCCCACGATTCCTGAAGCGCCAAAAACGGTGAACAAACGCATCGTCGCAAAACTGCTCCCGCCGCCGATTAAATTTATCGTGCCGAACATTGAGGTTGTCCATAACCGCGTCTCCATCGAAATTATGCGCGGATGCACGCGCGGATGTAGATTCTGTCAGGCGGGCATGATCACTCGCCCGGTGCGCGAGAGAAGCGTGGAAGAAATCGTAGACGCGGCAGACGCGGCGGTTCGCGCTACAGGGTTTGAAGAACTCGCGCTGATGTCGTTATCCTCTTCGGATTACACCTACATCAATGAATTGGTAGACGCCATCGCCAAACGATTTGAAGGGCGCAAGCTCACCGTCGGGTTGCCGTCGCTGCGGATCGAATCGGTTTCAGTCAGTCTGATGGAAAAATTAAAACAAAATCGTTCCGGCGGATTTACGCTCGCGCCCGAAGCCGCCAGCGAACGAATGCGCCGCATCATCAATAAATTTATTCCCGACGAAGACATTCTCAACACCACGCGCGAAATTTACAGACGCGGCTGGACGACCATCAAGTTATATTTCATGATCGGACATCCCAGCGAAACGCTTGAAGACGTGCAAGCCATCGTGGATTTGTGCCGCCGCGTGATCGAAGAAGGACGCAAAGTGGCGGGCTGGAAGGTGAAGTTACACGCGGGCGTAAGCACCTTTGTGCCGAAACCGCAAACGCCGTTTCAATGGGTTGCGTGCGATACAAGAGATAATATTTTAGAAAAGCAGGCGTTGCTCAAACGTCAATTGCTCAAAGATAAAAGCATCAAGTTGAGTTGGACAAAACCCGAAGACACCTTGCTTGAAGCCTGGCTCGCGCGCGGAGATCGCCGCATGTCCAACGTGATTTATTCCGCGTGGAAGAACGGCGCGAAATTCGACGCATGGGACGAAGCCAAAAAACAAGAGGCTTGGCTGTCCGCGTTTGAAGAGCATGGACTCGACCCCGCATTTTATACTTACCGTCAGCGCCGCGCCGATGAAGTTTTTCCGTGGGAACATATCACCGCCGCAGTCCGCAAGAATTATCTATTCCAAGATTTCCGCCAATCGCTTGAAGGGCAAATCCGCGTGGATTGTCGCTTGAATTGCTACGCCTGCGGAATCCTGCCGACCTTTGCGAATCTGCGCCGCGAGAATCCCGGCGAAGGCTGGAAGTGTCCCGACGTAAAAACTCCTGCGAAATCAATTGCCAATCTCCAATTACCAGTTACAAGTTACGAGTTGCCAGCAGGAGCATCGAATGGATAAGACGACCTTCATTCCACGCTTGCAGCGCGAGCGCGATAAGTTTGAATTGTTCCTCAATCAAATCGGCTTTGCGCGCCAGATGACGATGAGCGGCGTTTCGGAAAATTTATCGGTCAAAGACTTGCTCGCCGATATTCTTTCGCGCGAACAGTTTATCGCCGATAGATTGAGCGAAATCATTCACGGCGAATCTTACGCGCCTTGCGTCGCTCCCCGCGACTTGGATCATTTTCAAAAAACATTCGGCTATCCCGATTATGAATCGCCTTTGCTGGATAAAGAAAAATTAGATCATCTCGTCGTCTATAAACATAAGAACGTTGGGTTGGATGAAATCATCGAACATGAAATTGCCGCGTATGCAAACATCGTCGGCGCGTTGGAAAGCCTCGCCCGCGAGCAATGCCTCGACCGCGATGTTTTTCAGCGCGTTGCGGAGCATACCTACAAACCGTATCGCCGCATGATCGCCAAGATTAACCTTTGGCTCGAATCCATTTCGCCGGGAATGAAATAATATGCGCGCAAGAATCACGTTTACCAAACAAGGCGCGTTAAGATATACCGGTCATCTCGACTTGCATCGCTTATGGGAACGCGCCACGCGCCGCGCAGAACTTCCGCTTTCTTATTCGCTGGGATTTCATCCGCAGCCGAAGATCAGCCTCGCCTCTGCCCTGCCGCTGGGATTTTCCTCGCGCGGCGAAGTATTGGACGCGCGCTTCAATGAAGACCTTGCTGCCGAAGAAATCAAATCGCGGTTGCAAAATAATCTTCCCAAAGATATTCAAATTACCAAAGTCGAAATCATAGACGAACGCGCGCCCGCTTTGCAAACGCAGGTGGTATCCGCAGAGTATGAAGTTCATTTAACAGAACCCATTGACGGCGCGGATTTAATCCAAAAAGTCGAAGCGCTGCTGAAATCCGAATCCCTGCCGCGCGAGCGGCGCGAAAAATCCTACGACTTGCGCCCGCTAATCGAAACGCTGAGCGTCGTCGCGCAACCCGATGGAAAAATCTGGCTGAAGATGACTCTCGCCGCCCGCGCAGGCGCAACGGGACGACCCGAAGAAGTGTTAAACGAACTAGAAATTATTCCCGAATATGCTCGCGTTGAAAGAACGCGCCTGATTTTTCAGGAAAGTTAACGCGGGTTTCAGCGACTCCCGTCGTTGGGAGTCCGCTTTATATCAACAAGGAGAAACATCATGGCGCTAATCGTATCTTTATTCTTTGGTTTTGTTCCCATGTTCTTTTTCGCCGCTTTCGTTTACTGGCTTGACCGATATGAAAAAGAACCCATCGCCTTGCTTGGCGCGACATTTTTTTGGGGCGTGATCATCGCAACCGGCGGCGCGTTCGTCATCAACACTATATTTGGCGTCGGCATTTATATTTTCACCGGCTCAGAAGCCGCCGCCAATTTTGGCACAGCCTCCATCGTCGCGCCCATCGTCGAAGAATTTCTCAAAGGACTCGCGGTTGCCATCGTCTTCTTCATTTACTACAAAGAATTTGATTCGATTCTAGACGGCGTCATTTACGGCGGCATTGTCGGCTTGGGCTTCGCCGCTTCGGAAAACACGCTATACATCTACCGCGACGGATATTTGGACGGCGGCTGGAGCAGTCTCTTTGCAGTCGCTTTCATCCGCATCGTCCTTGTCGGCTGGATGCACGCCTTCTTCACCGCGTTCACTGGCATGGGATTCGCAATCGCGCGCATGAGCAAAAACTCGCTCGTCCGATTTACCGCGCCTGTCATTGGATATGGCGTCGCCGTTGCCGCGCACGCCTTCCACAACACCTTCGGCGAATTGGTCGGCGGCGTCGAAGGTCTCGCCATCGGCACGCTCGTAGATTGGCTGGGTTGGACGGCTATGTTCGGCTGCATCGTATGGATGATCGCGAGCGAACGCAACATCCTCAAAAGACAATTGCAAGAAGAAGTCTCGCTCGGTTTGATCTCGCAAGCGCAATATCAACGCTCGCTTTCATTTTGGAACATGACTACAGCGGGCATGAGCGGAAAAGCCGCGTCGAAGTTTTATAAAACCTGCGGCGAACTCGCTCATAAAAAAGAACAGTTTTCAAAATTGGGCGACGAAGGCGGAAACGTCGCGATCATCGCATCTCTGCGCGCGGAACTGGCGCAACTTGCGTCTCAAGCAACCGCGACATAAATGTCGCGTTACGCAAGTTACACAGACGAGGGGGAAGATTTTTATGTTAGAAAGCGCGAGCGTTGAATTTTACAGAATCAAATTTTCATGGTAGAGTAAAATAAAATTTCACGAACGCGAGGGCGTATTTATGAATGCAGATAAAATCCCCAATATTATTATTAGCCGCCTGCCTGTCTATTTGCGCGCATTGCAGCGTTTGGCAGACGGCGGACTGCACACCGCTTCTTCGCAGGAACTCGGCGAGTTGGTCGGCGTTTCTGCGGCGCAAATTCGCAAAGATATTTCTCAATTCGGCGAATTTGGAAAACAAGGCACGGGATATTCCATCGCCTACCTCATCGAGAAATTGCGCGAGATTCTAAAAGTAGACCGTATGTGGGATGTGGCGCTGATTGGCGCGGGAGATATGGGACACGCGCTGGCGCATTATCAAGGCTTTGCCAGTTGCGGATTCAAAGTTGCGATGGTCTTTGATAACGATAAAAATAAGATCGGACAAAAGATCGGCGCGTTTACAATCGAAGACGCCGCCCTTTTGATCGAGAAAATAAAATCGGCAAATATCAAAATCGCGATGATTACCGTGCCTGCCTCCGCCGCGCAAGCCGTAGCGGACGATCTGGTGCGGGCGGGCGTGAAGGCGCTGCTTAACTACGCCCCCATCAGTCTCAACGTGCCGAAAAGCGTCAGAGTGCAATACACGGATCCTTCCACCCATTTACAGCGCATGACCTATTACTTGTAAAGCGACCATTCGATTTATCGCTTTACATCCACGCCCGTTATCTTCGCGGCGGCGCGATGAATCAACATCGTGGGGAACAGCAATACGAAGTGCAGAATCACGCTCAAGCCAAATAAAGTCGCGGCGGCGTTGAAGAAGTTATCTAATAACGGGGCAAGGTTTTCCAACATCCACGCGCCCGCGCCTGCAAAGATCGCCAGCGCCAGCAAAATGGACGCCCATAATCCCAGCGGAATCCAGGCGCGACGATCCGACTCAGACGGCATCATGGCGCTGGATACCGCGAAGATCAGGTAGAACCACAAATAAAAATCCGGCATTTGGGGGAGCAGGAAAAGCCCCTGAAGAAACAAATCAAAATTCCCCTGTTCAAAAATATTCCAAAGCACGTTCAATTGCATACGGCTAACGCCCGCATACGCGACGAATAAGCTGCCCGCGATCAAGGGCGCAATGCCGATGAGCGAATCGCGGACAATATCGGTTGGCGCGGTTTCGACGTACCCCATTTGCAAACGTCCGTCTTTAAGCGTCGTGGGAATGAGCGAGAAGCCGCCCGTGCGGACGCGCAACAATTTTGCCATTAAGAAGTGACTCAGCTCGTGCAGCGCCACGCCGGGAAAAAATAAAATCGAAAATAAGCCGACGGTCAATTGCGGGTTGCGTGTGACGATGAGAAACACCGCTTGTATTTCATGATGCAAAAGCCGCTGGAGAACGACCAGCGGCGCAAGCATTAAGACGAACCAGAGTAAACCAGCGAAGGGCATAAGCGTAGCAGCGCGAGATTTATCTCGCACAAAGGCGACATGAATGTCGCGGTACGGCTATTTTACAGCGGCTCTTGCGATAGCGGCAAATTCGTCAAGTTTCAAACTTGCGCCGCCGACCAGCGCGCCGTCAATATCCGCTTGGCTGAAAAATTCCGCCGCGTTTGCGGATGCGACTGAGCCGCCGTACAAAACGCGAATCGCTTGCGCGGTTTCAGCGCCGTACAATTCGGTCAGCGCGGGGCGGATCATATCTTTGACAACCGCGTTGGCTTCATTTCCATTGGACGCTTTGCCCGTGCCAATCGCCCAGACGGGTTCATACGCGACGATCATGCGCGGAGCGTAATCGGCGGAAACTCCCTTGAGACTCAATTTCACTTGCGCGGAAACAACGGCGCGGGTTTGTTGCGCTTCGTATTGAGCGAGCGTTTCGCCCACGCAGACGATTGGGGTCAAGTCAAACTTTTGCGCGGCGAGCAATTTGCGATTCACAATTTCGTCCGTTTCGCCGAAGTAGGCGCGACGTTCTGAGTGACCGAGAATCACATAGTCGCAAATTTCCTTAACCATCGCGGGAGAGACCTCGCCGGTGAACGCGCCTTTTTCTTCCCAGTGCATATTCTGCGCGCCGAGCCCGATGTTCGCGCCTTCGAGCAGCGCGGAGGCTGCCATCAGCGACATAAACGGCGGGCAGATCACTTTTTCCACGCCATGAATTTCGCGCAGTTGAACGCCCATCTTAAAGACCAAGTCGCGGGTTTCCGCGATGGTCTTGTTCATTTTCCAATTTCCAGCGACCAATGGTTTTCGCATGACCAGTCCTTATGGCAAAGTTTGAAGATAGGCGCCCGCCGTCGCGCGAATCCATTCGGGGATGGCGTTGTTCGTTGAAAGCGAAGTCAAAATATCTTTTGCCTTTTTGGCGTCGCCTTCCTTCATTGCGATCTCGGCTTCAAGCAAAGCCGCTTCGGGCATATCGGGTTTTATTTTTCTGGCTTGATCTAATTGACGCTTGGCTTCTTCGATTTTGCCGTTATAAAGCGCGTGACGTCCGCGCGCGAGATGAGCAAGCGGTTGATTGAAATTATCGAGACGATCAAAGAACTTAAGATCAAGATTTGCAATTTGCTCGGAGGCTTTATAAACCGCTTCGCGTAAATTGTTTTGCAGGTCTTCGGGCATCGCGCCGCCCTTATACAGCGGAGGCAAACGCATATACATGCTTGCGGCAAGAGTCCAGGCTTCGCGCTTTTTATATTCTTCCGCAGCGTGGATAAAAAAGTCGGGCGTGTTTGGATCCGCCAAATTCGCGGCTTGCATCATTTCATCAAATGCGCGGCGGAGTTCTTTCGCGTCCCAAAGCGCAAGCGAGAGTTGCAAATGAGACTCAGGGTTGCGCGGATCTTTGGCGACGGATTCCATCGCGGCTTGCAATTCAGGCGATGCGTTTGAAGGAGTCGGCGGAGGAGGTTGATTCGACGGCGTGGGCGGCAGCGTAGCGGCAGGCACAGGAGTTTGAAGCGCGGGCGCGGAAGGCTCTGTATTTGCAGGAACAAGCGGATGGTTTTTACGATTATTGCGGATCGCAAAAAATGCAATCGCGCAGCACAGCAGAATCAACGCGCCTAGTCCCGCCCATATCCATAGCGTGCGCTTCTTTTTTACTTCGGGAACTTTGTCAGCCGTCGCGGGCGCGGCGGGTTGATTCGCATCGTTCAGTTTTTCATTCTTCGCCGTCGCGGAGCGCATGACGATTGCCGTGCCTTGCATTGGCACGCCCGCTTCCGTCCAAGCCTCCTTGAAGGCTTTGATCAATTCTTCCGTCGTGGCATAACGATCAACGCGGTCTTTTGCAAGAGCCTTTAATAAAACCCGCTGAACGGACTCAGGCACATTGGGGTTGACATTCATCGGCAAAGGCAGCGGCGTATAAATATGGTCGTGAATAATCGAGAACGGCGTATCCGAAGTAAAAGGAACGCGCCCCACCACCATTTCGTAAAGCATCACGCCAAAGGAATAAATATCTGTGCCGGCGTCAAGGTCTTTTTTGCCCATCGCTTGTTCGGGCGAAATATATTGCGGCGTTCCCATAATCGAATCGGAAGACATGGTAGATTCGCCCGCGTCGGCAATCCGCGCCAAACCGAAATCTGCGAGATACATCTTTCCGTCCGTCGCGATCATCACATTAGACGGTTTAATGTCGCGGTGCAAAATTCCCTGCCGATGCGCGTACGCCAACGCATATCCCACCGAGTTGACCACGCGCTCAATTTCTTCCGAAGTCAACGGACCTTGACTCAAACGCGCCTTGAGCGTATCGCCTTCGATGTATTTCATCACCAAGTACGGGCGACCTTCATGTTCGGAGTAATCGTAGATCGGAACAATATTGGCATGTTCCAGCCGCGCCACCACCCGCGCTTCGCGTTGAAAGCGCATGGTGAAAGTTTGGTCTTGATTGAATGCGGGATGCAAGACTTTCAACGCGACATAGCGATCCAGAGACGCGTGATAGGCTTTATATACGGTTGCCATACCGCCCTGCCCCAGTTGCTCAATGATCCGATAAGGACCTACGTTTTCGCCGATGTTGAAAGACATAGTAATTCTCCGCTCGCAATTTTTTTCGATTATAGCCGAGCGTTGTCAATTTGGGTTATCTGGGCGTACATTGTTTGTAAATTGAAACAATCTTAAAAGCGGCGGTCGCTTTTTTTACTTATCCATCAACGCCGCCACGCCGGGCAGTTCCTTGCCTTCGAGGAATTCCAGCGACGCGCCGCCGCCGGTGGAGACGTGCGTCATCTGTTTGGCGACGCCGGCTTTCTTGACCGCGCTGGCGGAATCTCCGCCGCCGATGACGGTCACCGCGCCGGAGGCTGCCAACATCTTCGCCAATTCAAATGTGCCAACGGCAAACTTGGGCATTTCAAAAACGCCGACGGGACCATTCCACACCACGAGTCTTGCGCCGTTCAACGCGGATTGATACAGGGCGAGCGTTTTCGGTCCCACGTCCAACATGCGCCAGCCCGCGGGGATTTTATCCACATCCACCGTTTGAGTATTCGCGTCCGCGTCAAATTTATCCGCGATGACCGCGTCCACAGGGAGAATCAATTTGTCGCCCAATTTTGCCAGCAGCGACTTTGCGGTTTCCAACGCTTCCGCTTCGACGAGGCTGTCTTGCATGTTGAGTCCCTTTGCGGCGAGGAAAGTGTTCGCCATGCCGCCGCCGATGATGAGTTTGTCGCATTTCGCGGCGAGCGTTTCCACCACGAGAATCTTGTCCGAAATTTTTGCGCCGCCGAGAATGGCAATGTAAGGATGTTCCGGATTCGCAACCGCGCGCCCCAGATATTCAAGTTCCTGTTCCATCAAGAAACCTGAAACAGCCGGAAGAAAATGCGCCACGCCTTCGGTCGAAGAGTGCGCGCGGTGCGCCGAGCCAAACGCATCATTGACATACACTTCGCCCAACGCCGCCATTTGCTTCGCAAGGTCAAGGTCGTTCTTCTCTTCGCCCGCGTGGAAGCGCGTGTTTTCGAGCATCAACACATCGCCGGGCTTTAATGCTTTCGCCATTTTCTCAACTTCTTCGCCCACGCAATCCGGCGCCATTTGAACGGGCTTGCCCAACAACGCGGAGAGAGATTCTGACGCGGCTTTCAAACTAAATTCAGAATCAAATCCGCCTTTGGGACGACCGAGATGACTCATCAAAATCAACGACGCGCCTTGCGCCAAAATATATTGAATGGTCGGCAGCGCGGCTTGGATGCGTTTGTCGTCGGTCACTTTGCCGTCTGCCATCGGCACGTTAAAATCCACGCGCATTAATACGCGCTTGCCTTTCAGGTCAATGTCTTTTACGGTTTTTTTATTCATAGGGATTA
>JAVHOY010000133.1:0-4936 GCA_036170295.1 bacterium | reverse complement strand
TTCGCCATCAACGCGGCGAGGTCGGCGGTGCGGCAAGCGTAGCCCCATTCGTTATCGTACCAAGCCACGACCTTAATCATGTTGCCGAGAACGAGCGTATCCATCGCGCTGAAAACGCTGGAGAAAGTTGTGCCGCGCAAATCAGTGGAGACAAGCGGCTCGTCGGTCACATCCAAAATGCCCTTCATGCGACCGTTGGCATATTCAAGCATCGCGGCGCGGATGGCTTCAATGCTGGCTTCTTGATTCAAGATGGCGGTGAAGTCAACTACTGAGACGGTCGGCGTGGGGACGCGGAAAGCCATGCCGCCAAATTTTCCCTTCAATTCAGGGATGACCAGCCCGACCGCTTTCGCCGCGCCTGTCGAAGATGGAACAATATTCTGCGCCGCAGCGCGCGCGTCGCGCAAATCTTTCGCGCCCACATCTTGAAGTTTTTGCGAGTTGGTATAAGAGTGAACGGTGGTGAGCAAGCCTTTATCAATTCCAAATTTATCGTTGAGGACTTTTGCGACGGGCGCGAGTCCGTTGGTGGTGCAAGACGCGTTGGAAACAATGTGATGTTTCTTCGCGTCGTACTTATCGTCGTTCACACCCAAGACAATGGTGATGTCTTCATTCTTCGCGGGCGCAGAGATGATGACCTTCTTCGCGCCGCCAGATTCGATGTGCGCTTTGGCTTTGGTCGCATCGGTGAAGAAGCCGGTGGATTCAATGACGAGTTCCACGCCCATGTCTTTCCACTTGATGGCGCCCGGGTCTTTCTCGGCTGAGACTGTAACCGTTTTGCCGTCAATGACCAAGTGACCGTTTTTCACATCCACGCTGCCGTTGAAACGCCCATAGGTTGAATCATATTTCAAGAGATGCGCGTTCATCGCGGGGTCAAACAGATCGTTCACGGCGACCACTTCAATATCGTTCGGGTAACGAGCCTTGAGCGTGCGAAGCACAAGACGACCAATTCGACCAAACCCATTAATACCAATTTTTACCGACATTTGATTTCTCCTTAAGGAAATTTATGTAGATTTGAAAAACGTAATGCGACATTCATGTCGCTTTGATTGCGATTTAAAAATCGCGTTGCGTTGATGAAATATTTTAACATGGATTTTTACGGACGATCCCGCTCGCCCAACGGACCTGTGCGCTCATAAAAAATATCCATAATCGTTTTCGCAAGTTTGGTCGAATCATGCCGCCACGGATGCGGGTCGTCCACAAGGTCGGCGGTGTAAACGCGCGAGTCGGAGAGCGTCTTTTCATCGGCAAGCGTCCATTGAGACGCGCCAATCTCGCCGCTGTAATTATCGTTGCATAAGATCGCGTCGAATAAGTCTTCGCCAATATGACTCTCCAGCGCGCGGATATGATCGTAGCAAGTGAAGGCGTCCGTTTCGCCGGGCTGCGTGGCGATGTTGCACACATATATTTTTACGGCGCGGCTAACGCGGATCGCGGCGAGCAGATCATGCACCAGCAAATTTGGCAAAATACTTGTGTACAAACTGCCCGGTCCAACGATAATCATATCGGCGTTCAAGATGGATTGAATGACGGGAGGGAACGCCGAAGCGTCGTCCGGTTCCAACCACACGCGGCGGACTTTTCCCGCCATTTCAGGAATTTTGCTCTCGCCTTCCACGCGGACTTCCTGCGTGAAGTTTGGCAGATTCATGCTGGCGACTAATTTAACGTTGTGCAAAGTAGACGGAAGCACGCGCCCATTCACCGAAAGCGCTCGCCCCGATTCAACAATCGCGTCTTCAAAACTGCCGGTAATATCCGCCAGCGCGGCGATCAATAAATTTCCAAACGAATGACCTTCGAGATCGGACGAGCCGCTGAAGCGATATTGAAAAAGTTGCGTAAGCATAGATTCATCGTTGGAGAGCGCGGCGAGACAATTGCGAATATCGCCGGGCGGCAGGATGCCGAAACTCGCGCGCAGTCTGCCCGACGAGCCGCCGTCATCCGCGACGGTGACGACTGCGGTGAGGTTGCCCGTATGCGCTTTGAGTCCGCGCAGCAAAGTGGAGAGTCCATGTCCGCCGCCGATCGCCACGATGCGCGGTCCATGTTGGCGGCGTTGAAATTCTGAGAGTTGGTCAAACACATTGGAGCCTGGACGAATAAAGGGGCGCAACAAAGAGCGGTTCAGTTGCAACATCCCATACAACACCAGCCCGATTCCCAATCCGCCGAAGATAATTGCGCGCCAGATGCGCGGGATAAATCGCAAAGAAGCGTAAGAAAGAATGAGGAGAAAGATCGGATTAGAAGAGTCGGTGCGATACACGTCAATGAGGAGCACGGCGAAGCCCAATCCTAACAAGGTAATGCCAAACATGACAAGCGCAAACCAGCGTTTAATATTCAAGCCGGGACGAAGCCAACGCGGAAGTTCGCGCAGAGTTTGCCATACGCGCGCAAAAAAATTTTTCTGCATGAAAAGATGATAGCAGGGATGAGAAGATGAGTCAAACAAAAAGCATACGGTATAATTATATTTATGTCCACAATCGTTTCAATTGATATTGGCGGCACACAATTACGCGCCGCCGCATATATGCGCGACCAACCTCAGCCGCTTACAATCAAGCGCGCCGCAACCAAAGCCAGCGAGCCAAATACTTTTGGCAGACTCGTTAAACTCGTTGAGGATGTTTTGCCGAAGAACAAAAAAGTGGACGCCATCGGCGTTTCAGCGCCGGGTCCGCTTGACCCATACGCGGGCGTGATTATGTCGCCGCCGAATATCAAAGAGTGGCGCGATTTTCCAATCGCCGCAAAATTGACGGAACATTTTGGCGCGCCCTGTTACTTGGATAACGACGCCAACCTCGCCTGCCTCGCGGAATGGAAGTTCGGCGCCGGGCGCGGACATCATAACGTTTTGTATCTGACCATCAGCACAGGAGTCGGCGGCGGCGTGATTGTCAACGACCAACTCTTGCATGGGCGTCACGGGCTGGCGGCGGAACTCGGACACACAACCATTCAAGCGGATGGTCCGCTGTGCGGCTGCGGTCAGCGCGGACATTTGGAATCGTTTTCATCGGGGACGGGAATCGAACGCTACGTTGCCGAACAACTCCGAGCCGGGCGCGCGTCGGTTCTTCCTCCGAAGAAGAAGAATTCGGCGCAGGAAATCTCTGTGGCGGCGAAGCAAGGCGATGCGTTATCCATCGAGGCGTATCAACTGGCGGGGAAATATTTGGGCGTCGGCGTCGCAAATTTTTTGCACGCTTTCGATCCATCCATTGTAATTTTTGGCGGAGGCGTTTCGCAAAGCGGGGCGTTGTTGTTCGATTCGTTTGAGGTCAGTTTGAAAGAGCGCGTGATCCATCCAAAATATTTGGAAGGATTGGTCGTCGCTAGAGCGGAGTTGGGCGACGACGCGGGATTGCTCGGCGCGCGCGCGCTGGCTGAGCTGAAGTTACAAAAATAATGTCGTTGCGAGGAGATTGCTTCGGGCAAAGAACAAAAACGCCCTCGCAATGACAGAATAAAACCAAGGAGAATGTATGACAAAAACAAATTTACCCGGACCTAAAGCAAAGGCATTAATCGAGCGAGACCGCAAAGTAATCTCGCCTTCTTATCCGCGCGGATACCCGTTTGTGATGGATCACGGCAAAGGCAGCGAAGTGTGGGACGTGGACGGAAATCGCTTTTTAGATTTCATGGGCGGCATCGCGGTGGTCTCGACAGGCTACTCGCATCCCAAAGTGGTGAAGGCGATTCAGGAACAGGCTGAAAAGTTTATCCATATCTCGTCGGATTTTTATCATGAAAATTGGATTCAACTGGCAGAGAAGTTGAACGAGATTGCGCCGTTCAAAGAGGATGCGCTTTCTTTCATGACCAATTCAGGAACTGAGGCAGTTGAGACTGCGATCAAACTAGCGCGCTATCACACCAAGCGTTCAAACTTCATCGGTTTCACCGGCGCGTTTCATGGGCGCACGATGGGCGCGGTCACATTCACGGCGAGCAAGGCAAAATATCACGGCGGCTTTTATCCGCTGATGAACGGCGTGACCCATGCGCCATTCCCAAATCCATACCGCCCTGTATTGGAGCGCCGCAAAGGCGAGGATTACGGCGAAGCGACGGTTCGTTATATCGAAGAGGAAATCTTGAATCAAATTTTGCCGCCAAAAGACGTGGCGGGAATTTTGGTCGAGACGATTCAAGGCGAAGGCGGATACATTGTTCCGCCGGCGGGTTTCTATCCCGCGCTGCGAAAATTATGCGATCGGCACGGCATCTTGATGATTCTCGATGAGGTGCAATGCGGCATGGGGCGCACTGGCAAATGGTGGGCGATCGAGCATTTCGGCGTGGAGCCAGATATCATCACTTCCGCGAAGGGCATCGCTTCGGGCATGCCGCTCGGCGCGTGCATTGCGCGCAAATCTGTGATGGATTGGGAGGCTGGCACGCACGGCAATACCTACGGCGGAAATCCAATCTCGTGCGCGGCTTCGCTGGCGACGATTGACCTGATCGAAAAGGAATATTTGAAGAACGCGGCGGAAGTCGGCGAGTATGCAATGGATGCGCTCGAGGAAATTAAGTCGCGCCACGCGAGTATCGGCGAAGTGCGCGGCAAAGGATTGATGATCGGCGTGGAGTTCGTGAAGAACCGCGAGACAAAAGAACCCGCGAAGGAATTAACGGAGCGCGTCGTGAGTCGCGGTTTTGAGCGCGGCTTGCTGATGCTTTCCTGCGGCAAGAGCGTCATCCGCATCGCGCCTCCGCTTTCGATGAGCAAAGGTGAAATGGACGAGGGCTTGCGAATGTTTGAGGATGCGTTGACGGTAGCGGAGAAAGAAGTGAAGTAGGTCCGTTGGCAGTTGACAGTGATCAGTTGTCAGTGAAAATAAAACAAGCCTTCGAGGCGACTCCTCGGGGGCTTGTTGATTTA
>JAVHOY010000132.1:0-14635 GCA_036170295.1 bacterium | reverse complement strand
TGCAGGACAACATTACTTAATCGGAAAGTCTCCTGAATATACTGGCGTGGTTGATCAAACATATACGTCTTCAGTAGCAGACGATGGCGGTATTGGATTATTAGATGATACTGGCGCAGTAGTAGATCAAGTGGGAATGTGCAGTACTACGCTGTATGTGGAAGGCACAAATCTAACCCCTTTGTCAAAAAGCGTAGATCAAAGTTATGAGCGAAAAAATCTTGGCTGTACAGATACAGATAATAATTCTACCGATTTCAAATTCAATGCAAGTTCAAGCAATCCGCAGACTTATTCCGATCCCCCGTTGCCCTGTGTAAGAGTATCAGATGTTACGGCTCTGCCTGATGTTCCATTACCAGATACCACTATCTATACTTATATTGCGGGTAACACCATAACAATAAAGATAAGATTTAATGTAGTTGTTACTGTCACAGGTTCTCCAAAACTATTGCTTGAAACCGGTATTACAGATCGGAGCGCTACATATACTGGCGGAAGCGGATCGGATACGTTAACCTTCGACTATACCGTCGCCGCAGGCGACGTCTCTGCCGACTTAGATTACGTTGCGACTGATTCGTTATCGCTAAATGGCGGAACAATTGTCGGCGCTGCGGGCAATGCGGTTTTGACGTTGCCAAGTCCAGGATCGTTAGGCTCGCTTGGTTTTAATAAAAATATCATCATTGACAATGGAGGCGCTCCAAGCGTTTTATCTTTTAAACGCCAAACTCCTCTTACCACCCCAACCAATGCAATTAGCCTTACGTTCCGCGTTACTTTTAGCGAAGCGGTAGAGAATGTCACTGCGGATGATTTTATCGTTCATCCTAATGCAGCTCCCGCATTGACTACATCAGCCTTAGTGACAAATGTGAGTCCGCCTAGCGGCAGCGTTTATGACGTCACAATTTCTAACGGCAACCTTGCAACCTTTGAAGGCGATGTCGGCTTGGATTTGAATCTAGCTATGCTAGATATTCAAGATATAAATCACAATCTCTTGCCTAAAACCGAACCTACAGTTGATGAAATCTACACCGTAGATCGTATTATTCCAAGCGTAACCGTCGAACAGGCGGCTGTTCAGGTTGACCCAGCTGTTACAACGCCAGTAAAGTTTACAGTTGTATTTTCTGAACCTATTGATGTCAGCACATTTACGACAAGCGACATAATTCAAAATGGAACAGCAAATTACATTACATGGACAATTAAAAATTCAGGCGACGATAAAACTTTCACTTTGTCCGCTGTGTCAGTGGCGCAAAACGGAACGTTGACGCCAACTATTGCGGCAAATTCAGTCAGTGATTTGGCGGGCAATGGCAATTCAGCCAGTTCAAGCGCGGATAATCAAGTTACTTATAATGATAATGTTCCGCCGGCCGTTACCGTCAATCAGATGCCATCTCAGCCCGACCCTACGACTGTTCTTCCCGTCAAATTTGACGTCGTATTTTCTGAACCCATCAATGTCAGCACATTTACAACAAGCGACATTACTCAAAACGGAACCGCGACTGGCGTCGCGTGGTCTCTTGTAGATTCTGGCAATCACAAGACTTTTACTTTGTCCGCAGTCGCCGTCGGCTCAGTCTTTGGAACGTTGGTTCCTTCCATTGACGCGAATCGAGTGTTAGACATAGCGGGCAATAACAATGATGCAAGCACAAGCGCCGACCATTATGTTTTATATGACCCTAGACCTACTCCTACGCCCAAGCCCACCAACACTCCCTTGCCATTTGCCGCCAGAACCATTCTCATCAACGAAGTCGCGTGGGCGGGAACGGTTGCTTCTTCAAGCGACGAATGGGTCGAACTGCATAATCCCAGCGCGACAAAGAATGTAGATCTAAGCGGCTGGATATTGAAATCATCCGACGAGTCTATGCACATTAATCTCAGCGGAATCATTCCCGCGGGCGGCTACATGGTATTGGCTCATAAGACCGACCTATTTGACAACCTATCCATACCCGCGAATCAAGTTTTTAGCGGATATATCAACAACTACGGCGTATCGTTAAAACTGATAGACGGCAGTCGCACAGTTATTGACACCGCCAACAGCGATCTCAGTTATTGGCCCGCCGGACTTAGTTCTCCCACTTACGCGAGCATGGAAAGATATCGCAATATCGCTGACGGTCCGTTTGCGTGGGTCACATTTGCGGGAACGCTTGCCCATCCAGTATATGATCGAGATCATAATGCAGTCAAAGGCACGCCCGGCAGAGCCAACTGGGCTTTATCTGTCGTCATCACGCCGACCGGCATGAAAACCTCAACGCCGTTTCGCACGCCAACCCCTTCGTTGGAAGGTAGATTCGTGATCAATGAATTTCTTCCGCGTCCCGGCTACGATTGGAATCAAGACGGCAGAGTGGACGTCTTCGACGAATTTATCGAAATCAAAAATATTGGCAACTTTGATATCAACATGAGCGGCTGGAAAATTGACGATGAAAAAGACAGCGGGTCGGTTCCATTTTCCTTGCCGAATAAAACGCTGAAACCCGGCGAACGCGCCGTATTCTTCGGGCTTGAAACCAACATCCTGCTCAGCGACGGCGGCGATAGCGTGCGCCTAGTCAACTCCAGCGGCAAAGTGTACGACTCCTATACTTACGCCATCGCAAAAACGGAAGATAAATCTGTGTGTCGCTTGCCCGACGGCAACGGTTCATGGTACGAAGATTGTCTGCCTACGCCCAACCTGATCAACACCCGCGAAGGATATGTTCCCGTCATGTCCAATCCAAACTACCAGTCGCCGGTCTGCTCGCTGCCCGATACCCTGCCCGCCGATTTTCTCTTTGCCGAATGTCGCGGCTATGGAACTGGCATCTGGCGTAGTTTATGGGATGGCAGTAATCTTTTCCACATCCCTGAAAAAATTAAGTGGGAATCATTTATTGAATAGGTAAACATGGAAACTTTTTTCACCTTTCTCGAAAAACGCGTGGATGATTCTTCCTCGCTGCTTTGCGTGGGACTCGACCCGCACGTCTCTGACCTTCAAGAAAATACCGCCGCGGCAGCCCTCGATTTTTGTTTGAATCTCGTCAAGCAAACCGCGCCTTACGCCGCAGCGTTCAAACCCAACGCCGCGTTCTTTGAAGTCTTCGGCGCGGATGGTTGGGTTGCGCTGAAGCGCGTGATCGATTCAATCCACGAAGAGTCGAGTCGACTCGGATCGAAGATTCCCATCATCTTAGATGCGAAGCGCGGCGATATTGCCTCCACTGCGGAGGCGTACGCAAAGTCCGCGTTTGAAAATCTCGGCGCGGATTGCATCACCCTGAATCCATATCTTGGAAAAGATTCGATTGAGCCGTTTGCGAAGAATCCCGAAAAAGGGATTTTTATTTTATGTAAAACATCCAACGCGGGATCCGCCGACCTTCAAAATTTAATGGTGACGTCAAACGACTCAACCGCCGCGCCTTTGTACATTTACGTCGCGCAACTCGCGCAACGTTGGAATGTGAATAACAATATCGGCGTCGTCGTCGGCGCAACGCATCCGCAAATTATGGAAACGATTCGCGCCGCCGCGCCTGACCTGTGGTTTCTTGCGCCCGGCGTCGGCGCGCAAGGCGGCGATTTGGAACACGCGCTCAAAGCGGGTTTGCGTAAAGACGGAAAGGGAATCCTGCTGCCCGTCTCGCGCGGAATTTCCCGCGCCGCAAACCCCGCCAAAGCCGCCGCAGAATTGCGCGATGCGATGCTCGAAATTCGAGAATCGAGAATCGGGAATCGTTGAAATTTTCAAAAGGAGACGCGACATGACCAACGAATCACAAATTACGAATCACAAATTATCCGCCCTCGCCGATGAACTTCTCGCGGCAGGTTGCGTCAAATTTGGCGACTTTACGCTCAAGTCTGGACTCAAATCTCCAATTTATATTGATTTGCGCCGCATCATTTCATATCCCAAACTGCTTGAACAAATCGCGGCGGCGTATTTGCCAATTCTTAGTTCGCTGTCATTTGACCGTCTCGCAGGTTTGCCTTACGCGGCAATTCCAATTGCAACGGCTGTCTCTTTGCAAGGCAACTATCCCATGATCTATCCGCGCAAGGAAGTGAAGACTTACGGCACAAAAGCCGAAATTGAAGGCGAATATTACGCGGGCGAAACCGCCGTTGTGATTGACGATCTCGCCACCACCGGCGGCAGCAAATTTGAAGCCATCGAAAAATTAACCGCAGTTGGATTAAAAGTAAAAGACATTGTAGTTTTAGTGGATCGTCAATCTGGCGCGAAGGAATCGCTTGAACAGGCGGGCTATTCCATGCACGCGGTCTTGACCATCACGCAGCTGCTGGATCACTGGGAAGCGACGGGCAAAGTTTCAAAAGATAAAATCGAAGAGACGCGGGAGTTTTTACAACGTTCAAACGTGTAAACGTTCAAACGTTTGTAATACAAATAATTATGTACAGCGCCCTTCGCCCTTATCTCTTTCGACTTGAACCCGAACGCGCGCACGAACTTACGCTCCGCGCATTACGCCTTGCCGGAAATAATTCTCTTGCGCGGAAAATTCTTGAATTGATTTATAAAGTCCCGTCAAAACCCGTTGAAGCCTTTGGATTAACTTTCAAAAATCCAGTTGGACTCGCCGCAGGTTACGATAAAGACGGCGTCGCCATTCGCGGACTTGCCGCGCTGGGATTTGGTCATGTGGAAATTGGCACGGTCACGCCGCGACCTCAAACTGGGAATCCATCTCCGCGCGTGTTTCGATTGACCGAAGATGAAGCCGTCGTCAATCGCATGGGCTTTCCCAGCAAAGGCTCGGAGTTTGTGCAGCATAAATTAAATCCGTCTTTACGCGCGGGTTTGTTTGAACGCGTCTATGGCATCGAGCCGGGCAATAAGAAAAAAAGAATCACATCCATTCATATCGGCGGCGCGATTCTTGGAATCAATCTCGGCAAAAATAAAGACACGCCCAACGAGCAAGCCGCGCTGGATTATGTCTCTTTGGTGGATGTCTTTTCGCGTTACGCCGATTACCTGACCGTCAACATTAGTTCGCCCAACACGGCGGGCTTGCGTCAGTTGCAGGAACGGGATGCGCTTGAAAGTTTGCTGAAACATATCCACGATCAACGCGTGTTGAGCGAAGCGCAACACGAAAAGAAATTGCCCATCCTCGTTAAACTTGCGCCCGATTTAAGCGAAGCGGAATTGGACGCTGCCATCGAAGTGATTCTGCGCGCGAAGATGGACGGCGTCATTGTTACGAATACGACTCTTTCACGCGACGGATTGCGCTCCAATTTGAAGGGCGAAGCGGGCGGCTTAAGCGGAAGTCCGCTGCGTGGAAGGAGCGAAGCGGTTCTTTATCAAACGGTGAAGCGCGTGAATGGACAAATCCCAGTTGTGAGCGTGGGCGGAATTATGAATCCCGACGATGCAAAAAAACGCTTGGATATGGGCGCGACATTGATTCAAATTTATACCGGCTTGATTTATCGCGGACCCGCGTTAGTGAAAGAGATTTTGCGGGCAACGGCTTAACAATGATATACTTTTGAAAAATCCTACGGAGCGAACGCCATGAAAGTAACTGTCCTTCAAGAAAACCTTGCGCGCGGATTGAGCGTTGTTTCACGCGCTGTATCGCCGCGCAGCACCTTGCCTGTTTTATCCAACATTTTGATTGCGAGCGACGAGGGTCGCTTGCGCCTTTCCGCCACCAATCTTGAGTTGGGCATTACTTGTTGGATTGCGGCGCGCATTGACGAAGAAGGCTCGACGACTGTGCCGTCGCGCACATTTTCGGATTTGGTGAACACGCTGCCCGGCGATCAAGTGCAATTGACGCTGGACGTGAAAACGCAAAACTTGCATGTAAAAGGCGGCGCCTCGAACAACGATATTAAGTGCATTGACGCGCAAGAGTTTCCGCCTTTGCCTGTGCCTGAAATGGAAGGCGCGATTCAATTGAATGTCGGCGATTTTAAAGAGATGATTCAGCAGGTTGCTTTCGCCGCTTCCACCGATGAGTCGCGTCCTGTGTTGATGGGCGTTTTGATGAACGTTGAAAAAGATAAAGTCACCATGGCGGCTGCGGATGGTTTCCGCCTTTCGGTGCGTAAGGCGCAACTCTCGCAAGCAGTCTCGCAACCGTTGAATGTGGTCATTCCCGCGCGCGCGCTGAATGAATTGGCGCGCGTGGCAAGCGATCCCGAAGAGCCGATCTACATGGTCGTGCCGAAGAATCGCGGACAGGTTTTGTTCCGCGTGAAAGACGTCGAAGTCGTCTCGCAATTGATTGACGGAACTTTCCCCGATTATCAGCAGATCATTCCGCGCAGTTATAAATCGCGCACGTTGGTTTCCACTGCGGCGTTGCTCAAAGCTTGCAAGCAGGCTGAGATTTTTGCGCGCGAGGGCTCGAACGTGGCGCGTTTTGATATCAAACAAGCCAACGGCGAAATGCAGCCGAGCGAAGTTGAAATCTCCGCGACCTCTGAAGAAACCGGAAAAAATGAAACTATCGTCGAAGCCACAGTGGACGGCGGCGGTGTGCTGATTGCGTTCAATGTGAAGTTCCTGCGCGAAGCGTTGGAGATCATCAAGACTCCGAACGTGGCGCTGGAAACATCCGCCGCGAATGCGCCCGGCGTCATCAGACCTGTGGGCGACGACGATTTTCTGCATGTGATTATGCCAATGCATTTGGGGTAAAGGACAGAGATTAGAGATTGGCAAGCGATAATTAAAATGGAAATCCGCTGATGAATTTGTCAGCGGATTTTTTGTCTCCATTAAACAGAACATATATTCTATTTTATTTTCGCGTCAAGATTGACGCGGTTCTGCTTGCTCATCCTCGAACAGAGGCTGTTTTTTTAGGGAAAAGTTGTCTGTTTCATGTGAAACACTTCCGCGTTGCGAACTACGCATCACGCCTTTGTATCCCTTCGATACAGCGCGTACGAATAGACTACAAGCGTCAGCGTTGAGCCGATGAGCGGAACAAACATCAGCCAGAAAGCAACCGCGCCGCCGAAAAATCCGCCGACGATGGCGAGCGCGCCCGACGCCATAAAAAGGATCGAGCCGAGTTGATGCGTCTTGTCCCAAACAACATCGCTGGATAAAGTCCACGGCGTGCGAATGCCGATGAAAAAATTGCGCTTGGCTTTTCTCAGCATGTATCCGATGAAGATGAAAAGTAATCCCATGAGCGGAAGCATTGCGGCGCTCATCCTAAAGTTTTGGTAGCCGAGATTCCATGCCAGCGTCAGCCCGTGAATGTATAACATGAAGACTGTGATGATCACAATGAACAGGTTGAATGTCTCGCGAAATTGCGCGATGTTTGCCTTGAGCGGGTCTATGGACGGAATGAGTAAAAACAACAGAAACATTCCCGTTGTAATCAGCGGCATCAGCAGCGCGCCCCAAGTCTTTGAGACGTAACCATCCGCTTGATCGTTGATGTTCCAGTGCGACGCCATTTGTTCTGGAAGTTGATTCCAAAGCGCGACGCTTGCCAATGCCGAAACTGCGATCAAGATCAGCGTGATAACGATTGTAGCTTTTGTGGTCATTTTTTCTCCTTGTCAAATTGTTTCATGTGAAACAGCCGTCTTTAGTTTGCAGGGATGAGGCTTGTTCCTACGGTCTCAATTTCTCTTTGATGACAAGCGCGGTTTCTTGTTTGGAAAAGCCGAGACGCTGCGCTTCTGCAATGAATCTTTGCGCCAGCGTTTTTAGTGATTCGCGCCGCCGTTGAGTCTTCGCCTTTGCCGACGGTATCTCTGTGATGTAAGCGCCGCGCCCTTGTTGCGTGGAGATGACGCGGGTTTTGTCCATGATGCGATAGGCGCGGGCAACGGTGTTAAAACTTACGCCGATCTCGCCCGCCAGCGCGCGGGTGGTGGGCAATTGATCGCCGACTTTCAAATCTCCGCGAATAATCAGGCTTTGTATCTGATTGACGATTTGAGCGTAGATTGGCAACCCTGATCGGAAATCAAGACGCAGAACGATTTTTTGGGTCATCCGAACCTCCTTGTAAATTGTATCATTGTGCTATTGAATTCATTGTATCCGCCGCGAGCGTTTTGTCAAGCGGCGCATTCCGCTTATTCTCCTCTTATGCTTTTAAGATAATCGGCATGGTAGAATTTATGTGTATAAAATTTAAGGAGTAATCAAATGGAATCAAAAACTGGCACATGGATTGAGAAAAAAGGGCTGGCTCAAATGTTAAAAGGCGGCGTCATCATGGATGTGGTCAACGCCGAGCAAGCCAAGATTGCGGAAGACGCGGGCGCGTGCGCGGTGATGGCGCTGGAGCGCGTCCCTGCCGATATTCGCGCGGACGGCGGCGTGGCGCGTATGTCCGACCCCGATATGATTTTGAAAATTATGGACGCGGTCAGCATTCCTGTGATGGCGAAATGTCGCATCGGGCATTTTGTCGAGGCGCAAATTTTGGAATCGCTCGGCGTGGATTATATTGACGAATCTGAAGTGTTAACTCCCGCCGATGAAGAGCATCATATTTTGAAACACAACTTTAGAGTTCCTTTCGTTTGCGGTTGCCGCAACATTGGCGAAGCCTTGCGCCGCATCGGCGAAGGCGCGGCGATGATCCGCACGAAGGGCGAGGCTGGCACCGGCGACGTGGTTGAGGCTGTGCGTCATGCGCGCAGCGTGATGGGTTCGATCCGCCAGTTGCAAACAATGCGCGACGAAGAATTGATGGCGTTTGCGAAAAATAACGGCGCGCCGTATGAACTCGTCAAAGAGACAAAAGCGCTTGGGCGTATGCCCGTTGTCAATTTTGCGGCGGGCGGAGTTGCGACTCCTGCGGACGCGGCGTTGATGATGCAACTCGGCGTGGATGGAGTCTTCGTCGGCTCAGGCATTTTCAAGAGCGGCGATCCCGCCAAGCGCGCAACGGCGATTGTCAAATCTGTGACGCATTACCAAGATGCGGCGATCCTTGCGGAAGTCAGCAAGAATCTCGGCGAGGCGATGGTGGGACGCAATACCGCGCAAATGCCCGAGTCTGAAAGACTTGCGGTACGCGGCTGGTAGAGGAGAAGTAAATAGTAATTGGTAATTCCAATTACTATTTACTAATTACCATGAAGATTGGCGTACTGGCATTACAAGGCGACTTCTCTGAGCATATCTCCATGCTGAAAAAAATCGGCGTGGATACGGCGGAGGTGCGCCTTCCAAAACATCTTGATGGCTTGAATGGCTTGATCATCCCCGGCGGAGAATCCACTACTATCGGTAAACTTGCGGTTGCGTATGAATTGATGCAGCCGCTCAGACAATTTGGCGCGTCTCATGCAATTTGGGGAACTTGCGCGGGCGCGATTTTTATTTCCAAAGATATTGGACGCGCCCAACCTTTGCTTGGCTTGATGGATATTAAAGTGCGGCGCAACGCCTTTGGTCGTCAAGTTGATTCGTTTGAGACCGATCTTGAAATTGACGAACTCATGCGCGTTACCGGCACGGAACATCCATATCATGCAGTTTTTATCCGCGCGCCCATTATTGAGTCTGTGCATGGCAATGCAAAAATTCTTTGCGCGCTGGGAGATGGACGCATCGTTGCCGCGCAGGAAGGTCGTTTGCTGGCGACTTCGTTCCATCCCGAATTGACCAGCGACACGCGCTTCCATGAATATTTTGTTTCGTTGGCGCGTTAAAACGAACAGATGTATTTGATTGAACAATCTTACAAGCAAACTTTGTAACGTCAATATTCAAATTTATTAAAAAAAAAAGAGACAGTCGTCTTTAAGACGACTGTCTCTTTTTGATTCTCTAACACTTCTCTTATCTCATTTCGCTTGACGAATCTTCAAGCCCCGTATATAGTTCAGCGCGCTTAACTAAAAAGAGGACTTAACGATGACTAAACCTGCCCAATTCTCCAAAATCTTGCGCGCGTGGATGGACGCCTTCATGCACCGCTCCATGCGCGGCTGGCATCGCTTTGCCAAAAGCACGGGACTGTCTATGCCGCAAATCAGCATCCTCATGCAACTGCATCACCGCGGACCTTGCGGCATGTCTGAGATCAGCGAACGCTTTGACATCACGCCTGCGGCTGCCAGTCAACTGGTGGAAAAACTCGCGCATGTGGGGTATCTCGAACGCGCTGAAGACCCCAGCGACCGCCGCGCCAAGTTGTTGACCCTCAGCGCAAAAGGCGCGGACTTCATCAAGCAAGGCGTCGAAGAACGCTATCGCTGGATGGATAAACTGGCAAACACGTTGAGCGCGGAAGATCAAAAGAAAGTTAGCGAAGCGCTGACGTTGTTGATCGACGCCGCAAAAGAAATGGATAAGTAAATAACTCAAGGAGCAACAATCAACTATGCTAAAACTGGCTAAATACACAAAGCCTTACATGACGATGATCTTGCTGTCCATCGCGCTTTTGTTTGCGCAAGCAAACTTAGACTTGGCTCTGCCCGATTATCTTTCGCGCATCGTCAACACGGGCATCCAGCAAAGCGGCGTGGAAAATGCCGCGCCGACGGCAATCCGCGCAAGCGAGATGAACCGCGTCGTTATTTTTCTCGGCGCGGAAAAAAACTCCGTGCTAGCAGATTACACGCTGGTGGATCAGAATTCCGCTGACTACAATAAATACGTCGCCGAGTATCCCATTCTCAAAACGGAATCAATTTACGTTTTGAATCAGATTGACAAAACCGAACTCGATCGCATCAACCCGATATTTGGCAAGGCGTTCCTGACGGTTTCGGGCATTGAGCAGGCGCTGGCTGACCCAACCAAAGCGGCGCAAATGGGCGCGGTTTTCGGCGGCATGGACTTATCCAAACTTCCGCCCGGCATGGATTTGTTCACTGTATTGGGAAAACTTCCCGCCGACAAACTTTCGCAAATCACCGCCTCTGTAGATCAAAAATTCGCGGCGTTAGGCGATAAGATGATCGCGCAGGCGGCGGTCAGTTCGGTCAAGGCTGAGTACAAAGCGCTGGGCATGGACGCCAACAAAATGCAAAACAGTTACGTCATGAACATCGGCGGCTGGATGCTTTTGCTGACTCTGCTTTCTGTGGTGTGCACCATTATCGTGGGTTATTTAGCCGCCAAAATTGCGGCGGGCATGGCGCGCGATATTCGCCGCGACGTGTTCCAAAAAGTGGAAAGTTATTCCAGCGCCGAGTTCGACCAATTCTCCACCGCGTCGCTGATCACCCGCACCACCAACGATGTGACGCAAATCCAAATGGTGGTCTTCATGATGGTGCGCATGGTGTTCTACGCCCCGCTGATCGGCGTCGGCGGCTTGATCAAAGTCATCTCCAAAGATTCGCCGTTATCGTGGACGATTGGTTTGGCGGTTTTGATTCTCATCAGCCTGATCATGGTTGTCTTTTCGGTGGCTCTGCCCAAGTTCAAGATCACCCAAAAACTGGTGGACAGAATCAACCTAGTGGCGCGCGAGAATCTCTCTGGCATGATGGTCGTCCGCGCTTTCAACATGGAAGAGTTTGAAGAGAAACGCTTCGACAAAGCCAACCTAGATTTGACCGCCGTCAGTTTGTTCATCAACCGCGTGATGGTGGTGATGATGCCGCTGATGATGCTCATCATGAACGGCTTGTCGCTGGCAATCGTCTGGTACGGCGCGAAGCAGGTTGCCGCCGCAAACATGCAAGTCGGCGACATGATGGCGTTCCTGCAATACGCCATGCAAATCGTGATGTCGTTCCTCATGCTTTCCATGATGTTCATCATCCTGCCGCGCGCTTCCGTCTCTGGCGACCGCATTGCCGAAGTGTTGGAGATCGAACCGAAAATCCACGACCCGAAAGCGCCGAAGAAATTTTCCGCGTCCTTCAAAGGCACGGTGGAATTCCGCAAGGTTTCATTCCGCTATCCCGGCGCGGAGGAAGACGTTTTGCACGACATCAACTTCACCGCGCAGACGGGACAGATGACCGCGTTCGTCGGCTCGACGGGTTCGGGAAAATCCACCATTGTCAATTTGATACCGCGCTTCTACGAAGTCACCGACGGCGCGATTCTGGTGGACGGCACGGACATCCGCGAAGTGACCCAGCGCGACCTGCGCGACCAGATCGGATACGTCCCGCAAAAGAGCGCGTTATTCTCCGGCACCATCGAGAGCAACCTGCTGTATGCCGATAAAAACGCCAGCCCCGAAATGTTGAAATCCGCAATTGAGATTTCGCAGGCGGCGGAGTTTATCAACGCCAAACCTGAAGGCATGGCGCTTGAAATTTCACAGGGCGGCGCGAACGTATCGGGCGGACAGAAGCAGCGCCTTTCGATTGCGCGCGCGATGGTCAAGAAGCCGCCGATCTATATTCTCGACGATAGTTTCTCCGCGCTCGATTTCAAAACAGACGCCGCGTTGCGCCGCGCTCTCAAAGCGCAAGCCGCGCGCAGCACACTGATCATCGTAACCCAGCGCGTGTCTACCATCAAAAACGCCGAACAAATCATCGTGCTGGACGACGGCAAAATTGTCGGCAAAGGCACACACAAAGAATTAATGCAAACTTGTCAGACCTATCAAGAGATTGCTTTATCGCAACTCAGCAAGGAGGAATTACTATGATGCACTCTCCCGCGCAACCCGGACGCAGCGGACCTATGCGCGGCGGTCCAATGGCGGCAATGATGAAAGGCGATAAAGCCCGCAACTTCAAAGGCACGATGACCAAATTGATCGCCTATTTGGGTCAATATAAAACTTCGGTGATTGTCGTCTTCATCTTCGCTATTGCATCCACCGCCGCAAACATCGCTGGACCTAAACTGCTCGGCAACGCCACCACCAAACTTTTTGAAGGCGTGATCGCGCAATTAAGCGGAACGGGCGAGATTGATTTCAATTTTATCGGACGCATCATTCTCCTGACTGTCGGGCTGTATCTGGTATCCACGCTGTTCGCCTACCTTCAAGGCTGGATCATGGCAAACGTCTCGACGAATATTGCCTATCGTTTCCGCCGCGACATTTCCGAGAAAATCAATCGGATGCCGCTTCATTACTTCGACGCCACCACGCACGGCGAAGTGCTTTCGCGCATCACCAACGATGTGGACACGGTCAACCAAACGCTCAGCCAAAGTCTGACGCAGATCATCACTTCGCTGGTGACAGTGGTGGGCGTGCTGGCGATGATGTTCTACATCAACTGGACGATGACTCTCGTGGCGCTGACCATCATTCCGCTTTCGATGGCGGTGGTCGGCTTGATCGTCAAGCAATCGCAGAAATACTTCAAGCAGCAGCAGGATTATCTCGGTCACGTCAACGGACACGTTGAAGAAATGTATGGCGGTCACATCGTCATGAAAGCCTTCAACGGCGAAGAAGAAAGCATCCTGAAGTTCGATCAATCCAACAATCATCTTTACGACGCCGCCTGGAAATCGCAATTCCTCTCTGGCTTGATGATGCCCATCATGACCTTCATCGGCAATCTCGGTTATGTGGCGGTCGCCATTCTTGGCGGGTATCTCGCCATTCAGGGAACGATCACTGTCGGCGATATTCAAGCCTTCATCCAATATGTGCGCTCGTTCACTCAGCCGATCATGCAGTTGGCAAACATCTCTAACGTTCTTCAGCAGACTGCTGCGGCGGCGGAGCGCGTCTTTGAATTTTTGGAAGAGTCTGAAGAAGTGGAAGAATCCGCCGAGCCGCTCAAACTTGAAAACGTGGCGGGACACGTCGAGTTCAAGGACGTCCACTTTGGTTACAGCCCCGACAAGATCATCATCAACGATTTCTCGGCGGAAGCGGAGCCTGGTCATAAGATCGCGATTGTCGGTCCGACCGGCGCGGGCAAGACCACTATGGTCAAACTGCTCATGCGTTTCTATGACGTGAACAGCGGCGCGATTCTGGTGGACGGTCACGACATCCGCGATTTCAGCCGCCGCGATTTGCGAAAATTATTCGGCATGGTCCTGCAGGATACCTGGCTTTATAACGGAAGCATTTTGGAGAACATCCGCTATGGGCGACCCGACGCAACGGATGAAGAAGTCTACGCCGCCGCGAAAGCCGCGCATGTGGATCATTTCGTCCATACCTTGCCCGACGGTTACAACATGATCTTGAACGAAGAGACGTCGAACATTTCGCAGGGACAGATGCAACTGCTGACCATCGCGCGCGCGGTTCTCGCCGACCCGAAGATTCTCATCCTCGACGAAGCCACCAGCTCCGTAGACACGCGCACCGAAATTTTGATTCAAAAAGCGATGGACAACCTGATGAAGAACCGCACCAGTTTCGTCATCGCGCATCGCCTGTCCACCGTCCGCGACGCGGATTTGATCCTCGTGATGAAAGACGGCGACATCGTCGAGCAGGGCAATCACATTGAACTTCTGGCGCGCGGCGGTTTCTATGCCGAATTGCACAACAGTCAATTTGATAAGAGCTCAATAGAGCAGTAAGCAGTAATCAGTTAACAGTGCAGACCTCCGAGATTTTCAAAATCTCGGAGGTCTTTTCAACGTAATTTTTATCCGCTAATCCGCGCGAATTTAAAAAATTAGCGGACGCTTTTTGAATTTTGCGAAAACCCCAGCCATGTTAAATTT
>JAVHOY010000131.1:0-3276 GCA_036170295.1 bacterium | reverse complement strand
GCAAAAGAAGGCGCGGTGGATACCGTCCCGTTTGGTTCGTTCCGCCGCTCTCTGCTCGACAAAATCGGCATGTTCGACGAAACTTTATTGGCGAACGAAGATTATGAATTCAATGCGCGCGCGCGTCAGGCGGGCGGCGTGGTTTGGCTCGACCCGTCTATTCGCTCGGTTTATTTCTCGCGCGGCACATTAGGCGAACTTGCGAATCAATATTGGCGTTACGGCTTTTGGAAGTTCAAAATGCTTAAACGTTATCCGCGCACGTTGCGCTGGCGGCAGGCGCTGCCTCCGCTGTTTGCGGCAAGTTTGTCCGCGCTGATTGTGTTATCCTTGTTCAGCGGGCTGGCGCGCTGGCTGCTTGCCGCCCAATTGATTCTTTATTTTTCTGCGCTCGGACTGGCTGGTTTGAAATTGGCGCTTGAAAAGCGGAAACCGTTTTTGTCCGTTGGTTTGCCGCTTGCGATTTCAACCATGCACGTTTCATGGGGCGCAGGTTTTTTGTGGAGCGCTCTCGCAAGTTTGTTTGACAAACATGGCTGATATTTCACGACCTTCTATACGATTACGACCCAGCGAACAACGCGCTATTTTGCTCTTCGGCGATCTCATCGCTTCGGCGAGCGCGATGGCTTTGGCGTTGTATGTTTGGTATGAATTTTCTTTGTCCCATGAAATTGAGCGTCTGGTTGAGAGAGGTTTTACGCAAGTCCGCGCCGAGCGCCTTGCCGAAAACATTATCAATTTTCAAATTCCATTTTGGTTTTATCTGCTCCCGTTAGTTTGGCTTTTATTGATGGTGGATTCTTACGAGCCGCACACCGCCGCCAACTGGAGAAAAACCCTGCGCGGGATCGCCGTCGCGCCGATTGTCGGCTTGCTCGGATATTCTCTGCTTTTCACATTTAACCTGGACCCCAATTCGCTTCCGCGTATCGGAGTCGGCGCCTTCTTGATTATCGCTTCGCTGTTGACGCTGGCGTGGCGCGTTATTTATATTCGCCTCTACACCTCGTCTGGATTGATGCGCCGCGTGTTGGTGGTGGGCGCGGGCAAAGCCGGCTATTCGCTCGCGGACGCGTATCGCAATCTCAATCCGCCGCCGTTTTTGGCGCTTGGCTTCATTGACGACGACTTGCGCAAACAAGGCAAGTCTTATCATGGCTTTGCCGTGTTGGGAACAAGCGAAAATCTGTTGGCGCTCATTGAAGAATATCGCGTCTCGGATATTGTGATCGCGATCACCGGCGCGATCAAAGGCGAAGCCTTCCAAACGATTTTGGACGCGCAGGAACGCGGCATTGAAGTGACGCGCATGCCGATCATGTATGAAGAGATGACCCAGCGTGTGCCGATTGATCATCTCGAATCGGATTGGGTCATTCGTTCGTTTGTGGATCAAGTCCACTTGAACGGCATGTACGAATTATTCAAACGGCTGATGGACATTATCGGCGGACTCGTCGGCTCGTTGATCTTTGCATTTCTTTTTCCATTTACCGCGCTTGCCATTGTATTGGAAACGGGTTTTCCTATTTTCTATTCGCAGGAAAGATTAGGCAAAGGCGGGCGCGTGTTCAAAATTTATAAATTCCGTTCCATGAAACAAAATGCGGAAGCGAGCGGCGAGGCAAAATTTGCCGAAGAGGATGATCCGCGCGTAACCCGCGTGGGAAATTTTTTGCGGCGCACGCGCATTGACGAAATGCCGCAGTTTATCGGCGTGGTCTCTGGCGAAATGAGTCTCGTCGGTCCGCGCGCGGAGCGTCCCGAACTGGTGGCGCAATTTCAAAAGCAGATTCCTTTTTATCGCGCGCGGTTGCTCGTCAAGCCGGGACTCACCGGCTGGGCGCAAATTAATTACGGCTATGTCGCCAGCGTAAAAGAAACAGCCGTCAAACTTGAGTATGATCTTTACTACATTAAACATCGCACGCTTGGCATGGATTTCAACATTGTCTTGCGTACCATTGGCACAGTCTTAAGAAGGACAGGCAGATAAATGAAATATTTAATCACCGGCGGCGCTGGTTTTATCGGCTCGCACATTGCGCGCGCTTTGCTTTCGCAAGGCGCGGACGTTTGTGTTTTGGATAACTTCTCTTCGGGCAAGCGCGAGAACCTAAAAAATTTGGATGTCGAAATTATCGAAGGCGATTTGCGCGACGCGGATAAAGTCAAGGCGGCGGTGAAAGGCGCGGAGGTCATCTTCCACGAAGCCGCGTTTGTCTCCGTTCCTGAATCTATGCAAAAGCCGCAGGAATGTTTTGATGTGAACGTCACGGGAACGTCTACTTTGTTTGAGGCGGCGCGTAAAGCCAATGTTCGGCGCGTGGTCATCGCTTCCAGCGCGGCGGTCTATGGCGATTCTGAAATCATGCCGTTGGCGGAGGATACGCCGCTCAAACAGTTATCTCCTTACGCCGCGTCTAAGCGCGTGGATGAAATTTACGCCGACCTTTACACGCGCTCGTTTGGATTAGAAGTTGCTGTGTTGCGCTACTTCAACGTCTACGGTCCGCGCCAACGACCTGACTCAATGTACGCCGCCGCTGTTCCAATTTTTATCCGCCGCATGTTGGATAATAAACCGGTGACGATTTTTGGCGACGGCGGTCAAACCCGCGACCTCGTCAATGTGCGCGATGTGGCGCAGGCGAATCTACTCGCCGCGAGTCATCCTGCCGCGGCGGGGCAAATCTTCAACGTCTGCACGGGCGTCGAGACGCGCTTGCTCGACCTGCTTGATATTCTCTACGAAATTTTTCCCAATGCCCCAAAGCACATCCACGCCGAACCGCGCGCGGGCGATATTTATCGCTCCATTGGAACGCCCAAGAAGATCATGGATACGCTCGGCTTCAAACCGCAAGTTTCTCTCGCCGACGGCGTGAAAGAAGCGGTTGAATCAATGCGTAATTAGTAATTCGCAAATTACCAATTACCAATTACCAATTACCAATTACTTTTTATTCCCTCATGTCCCACATTCGCAATCGTTTTGTCTTGCTTGGAGATTTTGCCCTCATCGTTGTTTCGGTGTTGGGGAGTTTTGCGCTACGACTCGACGTGAGCCAATTGCCGTATTACTTTCCCGCGGCGTTGACGATGTGCGCGGCGGCGCTGCTGATCAAAGTTTCGGTATATTTTTATTTTGGCTTATATCGCCGCTTATGGATTTACGCCAGCACTAGCGAATTGAGACTCATCACGTTGGCGGTCACAACCGCTTCGGTCTTAACTTCGGGCGTGATGATTCTTTTGATTGGCGCGGGATTT
>JAVHOY010000130.1:0-14796 GCA_036170295.1 bacterium | reverse complement strand
ATGTTAAAAGTTGGATATATCGGTCTTGGATTGATGGGCAAGTCTATTGCTCGTAATATTCTCAAAGCGGGATTCCCCGTGGTGGTTCACAATCGCTCGCGCGCGGCGGTGGATGAATTGGTCGCGGAAGGCGCGACGGCGGCGAACTCTCCCAAAGAAGTTGCGGCGCAAGTGGATATTATTTTTACCAACCTGCCTGATTCTCCCGATGTGGAAAAAGTGGTGCTCGGCAAAAGTGGAATCATCGAAGGCGCGCGAAAAGGCTTGATAGCGATTGACAACTCCACCATCAAGCCCGCGTCGGCGCGCATGATCGCGGAGAAGTTGAAGTCGCGGGGCGTGTTTTCGTTGGATGCTCCCGTCTCAGGCGGCGACATCGGCGCGAAGAATGGAACGCTCACCATTATGGTTGGCGGCGAAGCGCAAGCGCTGGAAAAAGCCATGCCGGTATTGCAAGCGATGGGCAAGACCATCACGCTCGTCGGCGACGCCGGCGCGGGACAAGTTGCGAAGGCTGCGAATCAAATCATGGTCGCGGCGCAAATGGCGGCGATGGGCGAGCTGCTGGTCTTTTCCAAAAAGGCTGGCGTTGATCCGCGCAAAGTGGTGGATGCGATCAAAGCGGGCGCGGCGCAATGTTGGGCGTTGGATATCAAACCGCCGCGTTTGTTTGACGGAAATCGCAACCCGGGATTCAAATCCTATATGCAGTTGAAAGATATGAACATTGTTCTGGAAACGGCGAAGGAATACGGCGTTCCCATTTCGTCCACCGAAGCGAATACAAAACTGTTTCAACAGATGATTGATATGGGCATGGGCGAATTGGACAACTCCGCGGTGGTCGGCGTGATCGAAAAACTCGCGGGCATAAAAATTATTTAATCCATCTTGCGCAAGCGTCGCCGCCAAAAATAGGAGCGCTCGCTTACTATGACAACGAAACCGCGCAGCGTCGGTTAAGTAATCAAACTTTGATTTATAATACCGACATGTTAAAAGTCGTTCGACATGTGGACGTTCCGATTATGCCTTTTTGCGAAACCGCGCGCGATTTGCGGATTCAAAATAAACCGCTGTGGCTGCATCAACGCGATGTGCTTGCGCCGTACACAACCCGCGAAGTCGAGTTGATGAAAAAAGAAGATATGTTGCCCAATGTGCGCGAAGAAATGATTGTTTATCGCGACAACCTCTTCTTTGATAAGTTCTACATCGAAGCGTTTATGGAGAAAGCCGTCAAGCGCAATCGTCCGTCGCGCGCCGCCTTTCGCGCGGATGATCTCGCTTTCCGCGAACATGCTTTTCCGCTTTCCAAATCTTATACTCCGGCGGGAAGTTTATATCTTGCCGACCTTTGGTATTATCCCAATGGACCTATGCCAGACGTCGAGCCGTTGGTGATTGATATGCAGGCGCGCGAGATCGGCTATTACCATGTGCCGACGTATATGGTGGGCGATACCAGCGGCGACCTTGTCTTTCAAGTGCCGTTGCGCGCCATGCTGGCGATTGATTCGTGGGTGCATGTCTTTATTGCGGATATGGTCTTTAGTCAATTCGCGCACGGCGCGCGTTTTGAAAAGCGGTTGAAAGAAGACTTGCTTTTCAAATTGCAAATCATTGGCAAGGCAATCTATGAAGGCAGGCAGGTGCTTGAATGTTCGCAGCTGGTCAAAATCGGCAAAAACTGCGTGATTGACCCAAGCGCCATCATTCACGGACCGACGATCATTGGCGATAACGTCACGGTCAACGCGGGTTCTGTGATTGAGAATTGTATTATCGGCAACAACGTCAACATCTCGCAAGATGTGCAACTTATGCTTTCGGTGGTGGGCGACGGCGCCTTTCTGCCGTTTCGCAGCGCCTTGTTTATGACAACTCTGATGAGCGGCACAATGGTGGCGCAAAACACTTGTTTGCAAATGTGCGTTGTGGGCAAGAACACGTTTATCGGCGCGGGTTCGACTTGGACCGATTACAACCTGATTCCTATTCCTATGCGCGCGCGCGACGGCAATGGAAATTTAAGCATTGCCAATCGCCCGGTGCTGGGCGGTTGCGTAGGCAGCAATTGCCGCATTGGCTCAGGGATGATTATCTATCCCGCGCGCACCATTGAATCGGACGTGGTGCTGGCGGCGTCCAAAGAGCGCCGCGTGATTGACCGCGACATTAAGTTTGAAGACAGCGATCATCATAAACTAAGACCTGAAATCGCCGAAAAACATATCCTTGCTTACCATAAAAAATCCGAAGAAGAATTAGAGTCGTGGTAAATGGATAGTTTCGCCTTCATCATTCATCCCATTGACCCCAAGCGAGACGTCAGCCGTAAATTTCCGCTATTAGGGCGTATCCTGAGCGAACGACAAATAGATTTCTTTTCCACATACTTTCCGCCTGTGTATATTTCCGAGATTGAGGGCATTGCGTCAAAAGCGACTGGCAAAGAAATCAAAGGCTGGTTTATCGCCTGTCCTTATACGCCGCGCCGCATGATGGAATTGCCTGAGCGCGCGGTCTATCGTAAAATTACGCAAACGGGGCGCATGGCTGAAAGGCTCGGCGCGGACATGCTTGGACTCGGCGCGTTTACTTCAGTGGTCGGCGACGCGGGCGCGACCATTGCAAATCAATTGGATATTCCCGTCACTACCGGCGATTCATACACGGTGGCGATGGCGGTGCAAGCCGTCCGCGAAGCCGCGTTGGTCATGGGAATCAAAATGGAAGACGCGACGGTGGCGGTCGTCGGCGCGACAGGCACGATTGGGCGCGTCTGCGCGGAACTTTTATCAGACGAAGTCGCGCGGATTTTTTTAATCGCTCGAGACGAGAAAAAACTTGAAGCGTTGCAAACCAAACTCAGAGCGCGGAAAAAACGCGGCGAGATTCTCGTCAGCGTGAAGATGGACGCGCTAAAAGAAGCACAATTGATTCTCACCGTCACCAGCGCGCTTCATGATATTATCCGCCCCGAGTATTTGCAGCCGGGCAGCGTGGTGTGCGACGTGGCGCGTCCCCGCGATGTATCTGCAATGGTAGCCAAAGCGAGAGATGATATATTAGTGATTGACGGCGGTATGGTGGATGTGCCGGGCGATGTAAATTTCCATTTTGATTTTGGATTTCCCGCAGGGAAAGTTTACGCCTGCATGGCTGAGACCATCGCCCTGACTTTGGAAGGACGCTTTGAAGATTACACCGTCGGCAAAGAGATCACGATTGAGCGCGTGCAAGAAATTACCGCGATTGCAAAAAAACATGGTTTTAAGATGAGCGGTTTCCGCTCTTTTGAAAAAGAAGTAACCGAAAAGCAGATCGAAACCGTTTTACAAAACGCCCGCAAAGGGACGCGCCGCGCTTAGAAAGCGCCGCGTGAACAGCCAAGTGAGAATTATGTTTTCTATCCGTGATTTATTTCAAAAAGTAAAAGCGCTGATACAGCAAGCGGTAGAGGAGGCTCCTAATGAGTAATGCTCGCCTTTTGGTCGTGGAAGACGATATTGATATTGCCAATATGCTCAAGATCTACTTCACAGGTTTGCAATATGACGTGGATGTAGCGAATCGCGGACGCGACGCTTTGGAAAAAACAAAGCACGCGCTTCCACATTTGATCATCTTGGATATTATGCTGCCCGATATTGACGGCTATGAAGTGTGTCGCAACCTGCGAACCAGCACGCGCACCAGCCACATCCCGGTAATTTTCCTCACCCAAAAAGACGAGCGCAGCGACAAGCTGCAAGGGCTTGAACTGGGCGCGGACGATTACATCACCAAACCTTTTGATATTGAAGAATTGAAGCTGCGCGTGCAAGGCGCTATCCGCCGCTCGGAACGCGAAAGTTTAACCGACCCGCGCTCTGGGCTGCCCGCGGGACGCTTGATCGAAGAACAACTGCGCCGCATTATTCGTTTGCAAGATTGGGCGCTGATAGACGCGCGCATCAACAACTTTGAAGCGTTCAAAGACGTTTACGGTTTTGTCGCGGGCGACGACGTGGTGCGCTTTGCGGCGATGGTCATCGCCGAAGTCGTGGACGAAGTCGGCTCTGCCAGCGACTTCATCGGTCACGCGGGCGGCGATAACTTTATCATCATTACTGCCAACGAAACCGCGCCCGCCATTCGCAAAAGATTGAAGGAACGTTTTGAAACCGAAGTGCTGAGCCACTATAACTTTATAGACCGCCAGCAGGGATTTATTCAAGCCCCAACGCCCGAAGGCGGCGTAGAAAAAGTCGGCTTTATGACGATTGCCGCGGGCATCGTTTCGCCAAACGTAACTTCTTTTGCAGACATCCGTGAAATTACGGAACTCGCAGCGGATGCGCGTCGGCAAGATGGGGCAGCCGCTTCTGCTTCATAAACCATAAGGTAGGCATTTCAAATGTTTTCTGGGTTGGGCGTTAGCCTTTCCATTATCGGATTAACGCTCGTTGCGCTGGTCTGGATGGTTCTGCGTTTTTTGCCGCGCTCGCTGAGATCGCAAGCGGCGACGCGGGCTAGTTCTGCCAACTCGTTTGCTATCCCCGAATCGACAAAATCAAAAGACGCGATCATCTTAATCCAACCCGGCGGAAGGGTGGAGTATATGAACGCGCTTGCGCGTTCGTATTTTGATATGCGCGAAGGCGAACCGTATGACCTTGAGCGTCTTGCGCGGCATGTGCGTCCTTCCGAAGATTTTTTGAATCTATGCGCCAGTCCCGATCAGAAGCGCGTTTCTATCAACGGCAAACTGGTTGAGGTTGTTTCTTACGAGGTGCCGGGCGAATCTCCGCTGATGCTGGTAACTCTGCGCGGCAAAGACCTTGCGCCCATGTTGGATTCAAGCAACGGCGCGTCGGAAGAAATCTTGCGCGTCGTGACGGACTTCAGTCAAGCGATTGCCGCCAGTCTCGATCTTGATACGACCGTTAAATCCATTTTAGATAACGTCAGCAGACTTGTGCCGTCGGATGCGCTTGAACTCAAGTTATGGAATACCGACGAACAGGCATTAGTTCCTTATCGTTTTCAGCAAGCCAATTTAAGTTTGGACAATGCAACGCCTTCTCCGCGCGCCCATTTTGGAAATTTGACCTATCAATTGATCTCGCAGCGCGCTCCCATTCTGCTTACCGATGCGCGCGCGCAAATTGACCTCGCGGAAAATAACGACGCGCTTTCTATTCAATCTTATTTGGGAATTCCGCTGATGGCGGGCGGCGAGCTCGTCGGTTCTTTGGAAGCCGGACAAATCGGCGGCGGCGCATTCGGTCAGCACGACCTTGATTTGTTATTTTTAGTGTCGGGTCAAGCGGCGGTCGCCATCCGCAACGCAAGACTTTATGTAGACGAACAAAGACGAGTTTCTGAATTAGCGGGGTTGGCTAATCTTAATCAAACGCTAGGCGCCATCCATGATATGCGCGATTTATTTACGCGGCTGGTGGAGAGCGTCGCTTCATTATTTTCCGCAGACATTATCGGTTTTCTTCTTTACGACGAAGCGAAGCGCACCCTTATTGGCAAAGTTCCTTTTCATGGATTGCCGCCGCGCTTGGTGGAACTCTATCGCGCCGTTATTTCTCCCGATAGCCCCGCCGCGCAAATTATCGCCAGCCAGCAACCGATCCTGACGCTAAACGCCTCCAGCGATGAAACATGGCGCGCGCTTGGACTTTCTGATATTGCCCTTGCCGCGAGCCTGCGCGATAACGCGCTTGTCCCATTGGTTTCCTCTGGGCGCGTTTTGGGATATTTACAAGTTGGACATCATCAGCGCGGAACGGCTCCCTTTACAGGAGAAGAGTTGCGCTTGATGAATATCGTGGCGAATCAAACTGCGGCGATTGTCGAGAACGTGTTGTTAGTGCAACAAGCGCGTTTGCGCAGCGCTCGCGCAGAGGCTTTGCATCGCATCACGAGTCTTGCAGGTTCTTCCGCCACGCTTGATGAAATATTGAAATATTCGATACAGGAATTGGCGCTTCTTTTTCAAGCGGATGTTGGCGCGGTCTTTCTGATGGATGAAGCGCGCGGCGAATTGCGCCTGCGCCGCGAGTCCACCTTCGGCGTTTCAGACGAGATCAGCGCTTCTTTCATTCAAATTTTTGTAGACGATCCCCAATATCATTACACCGTTTCAGGTAGACAAAAACCATTCATGTCGGGCAGGCTGAGTTCTGACCGCAGAATCTTGCCTATCTATCGTCCATTAGCGACCGCGCTTCACGCTGAATCGGCGCTGGTGGTTCCTTTGGTGGCGCGAGATCGCAGCGTTGGCGAGTTAATGCTTGGCAGTTACGCTCCCGATTATTTCAATAACGACGATCTTCAAGTTGCGCTAAGCGCAGCGGGACAACTTGCCACAGCGATTGAATCGGTGAATTTGCTGACTCAAACCGACGCGTCTTTGCGGCGTCGCGTAGAAACGCTCTCGTCCATTACGCGCGTCAGCCGCGAACTCAGCGCTTCGCTTGACCTTAAGAATTCGCTGCAAATCATTCACGACGAAGCCGCGCGCCTCGTAAAAGCCGATTGCTCTTCCGTGATTTTATTTGAGGAGCAAAGTTTCTCCGCCGAAATTAAAGCGCAACTCTTTGTCGGCTGCCAAGCGGGACGCGAACTCACTCCGCTTGAAGAGACCATCCTAAAAAATGGAGAGGCGCAAATCATAGCGGATTATTCGCAGGAAGGCATCTTCCCGCCGCATGACGGCGTGCGCTCCGCGATTATCGCGCCTATTACATATCAAGCGCGCTCGGTTGGTTTAATCAATTTGCACAGCGCTCACTCTAATTTCTTCACGAGCGAATCCGTTGAATTGATCAAATCTCTGGCGTTGCAAGCGGGCATTGCGCTACGCAACGCGCAGCGTTATCAAAGCGAAAAAACAGACGCCGCCTTAATGAGTCGTCGCGCCGATACGCTTACGCGCCTAGCCGACGTCAGCCATCAAATAGATCAGGATCAACCGCTTGAAAAACTTTTACAGATCATCGCGCGCGGTATTTGCGAAGCGACGCCTTTCCGCGTGGCGCTGATCAGCGTGGTGGAAGCCGAGACTGATTTGCTGCGTCGCGTCGCGGCGGTTGGCATCCCGCAGGAAACATTGAATGAATTGTTTTCGCGCAAGCAACCGCTTTCAAGCGCGAAACAAATTATGAAAGCGGAATTCAAAATCAGCCGCTCCTATTTCATCCCCGCGAATAAATTTCCAGATGTGCCGTCCGACGCGCATCTCGTGACGCTGGATATTGCCGCTCCCGACATAAAAACTGAAAATACATGGGACGCGGGCGACGCGCTGCTTGTCCCGCTTGAAAACACGCAGGGCGAAATGGTCGGCGTCATTAGTTTGGACGACCCTGACGATGGCTTGCGCCCCGACTTGGCTGCGATTGAAGCGCTTGAAGCGTTTGCGGCTCAGGCTTCGTTGTTGGTCAACGCCGCTGCGCGCCATGCTGATCTGAACCTCCGCGTTGAATCGTTGAATGCGGGTTTGCAGCGCCAGCAAAAATTGATCAGCGTTACGCAAAACGACTTGCCCATCTTGTTGCGTAAAGACCTTGAGCAAACCATCTCGTTGCATAATTTAGACCGCCGCGCTCAGCGCGTCCGCGCAGGGTTGGCGATTGCCGAATCGGTCAGCCGTCAATTGGACGCCGCTTCCGCTTTATCGGCGCTGGGACGCGAAACGCTGACGCAACTTGAAATGTCGGTTGCGCTCGTAGCGGAGAATACGCCCGAAGGTCCGCGCCTACTGCATGTGCTGGGCGCTTTGCCGCGCGCTACCAACGTCGAGTCGTTGTTCGGTCAGCGCAACCCGCTGCGCACTTGTTTGCAAACGGGCAAGCCGATTCTCATCGCTAATTTAGAAGACGACCATGAATGGCGCGACGCTTCTTTGCTGACTTCCCTGCGCGCGAAAGCGGTAGTTTGTTTGCCCGTTCTTGTGGAAAATAAAGTTGTGGCAGCCATGCTTGCCGTCAATCCCGAACCTGTGCCTGATTTCAATGACGAAGACCGTCAGGTTTATTTGCAAATTTCACAGCAGACCTCCGTCATTCTGCAAAACATTTCGCTGTTGAATCAAACGCGCCGCCGCCTCGAAGAAGTCAATCTGTTGCTCGATTTTAGCCGCCATCTTTCGGGTTTAAATCCCGAAGCAATTATTCAATCGCTTTTAGACAGCGCGCGCCGCGTTCTTAAAAACGCGCACGCCGGCGTCGTGTTCCTGTGGAATCCGCAAACCGACACGCTCGTTCCGCGCGCAGTTTCGGGATACGCCGATAACGAAAGCATGATGAAAATTCAATATCATATTGGCGAAGCGCTGCCGGGCATTGTATTTAATAACAAAGTTGCGCGTCGCGTGGACGAGGTCGTTTTTGCGCGCGACTACAACCTGCCGCCCGAATATCTCGCTCTATATCGTCAGGCAACCGGCGGACGGCTGCCCGTTTCAAGTTTGCTTGTGCCGATTATCGCGGGCGATCAAGGGTTGGGCTTATTGACGCTTGATAATTTCAATGTCGCGTCAGGTTTCCATTCCGAAGATGAAATTTTACTAACGTCGCTCGCTCAACAAGTGGCGCTCTCGCTGGATAACATCCGCCTCGTTCAAGCCACACAAGAACGCGCCGGTTTGTTGCAATCGTTGAACGACGCTTCCGCTTCCATTACATCCAGTTTACGCAGCGAGGAATTGATCGCATCCCTGCTCGGCAAACTCAGCCCCATTATCCCGTATGACACGGCTACGCTCTGGCTGCGCGATAAAGACCGCCTCGCTGTCGCTTCGGCGCGCGGTTTTTCCGATCAAGATCAACGGCTTGGGTTATCGGTCGCCGTTTCAGACAGCGCGCTCTTCAAAGAAATGGCGCAAACTGGACAGCCGATTCTCGTCAACGATGTGCGCGAGGATCATCGCTTTGTGCCTGTCGAGGCGCCGCGCCTTTCATGGCTTGGATTGCCGCTCATCTCGAAAGGCGAATTAGTCGGCGCGATTGCGATCGAAAAATGGGCGTCGCACTTTTACACAAACGAACAAATGCAAATCGGTTTGACTTTTGCGAGTCAATCCGCTGTTTCATTGGATAACGCGCGCCTCTACGAAGACAGCGTCGGGCGCGCCGCTGAATTGACTCAACGCACACAGCGTCTCGCCACGCTGAATCGCTTCGCGTCTTCGTTGACTGGTTTGCTCGACGCGGACCAGATTTTGAACTTAACCGCGAACGAACTCGTCGAAGGACTCGGCGCGCAACGCGTCTCGGTTGTAACCTTCGAGCGCGGACGCGCCTACTGGAAAATTTCCTCTCCGCCGGTTCGCCTCAATCTTCCGCGCATATTGCCGCCCGCTCCCATTTTTGACCGCCTGCGCGAATCTCTCGGCATCTTCAATACCGACGACGCGCGCAACGAACCAGACCTGATTCCATTGAGAGATATGATCGGCGAGGATGTTGCCAGCTTGCTCATTCTGCCGATTATCAGCGGACGGGAACTTTCGGGCGTGATCGCCGTTCAAAATGTTGGCGACGCGCGTTTCAGTTCAAATGAAATTGATGTGGCGCGCACCATCGCCAATCAAGCCGCCGTAGCGCTGGAGAATACGCGCTTGTATCAATCCACCGCCCGCACCGCCGAGCGTTTCTCTATCCTCAACGAGACCAGTTCGCAGATCAGTTCCAGCCTCGACCCTGAACAGGTTTACGTTTCGGTGCAAAAAGCCGCCGAGCGTTTGATGCCTTCGGAATCATTCATCATCACTTTGCTGGATGAGGAAAAAAATGAGATTGATCCCGTTTATGCGATTGATCGCGGCAAACGTTTTGTAGGCGAACGCGTTCCGTTTGGAAGAGGTCTGAGCAGCGAAGTTATCCAAAGCGGCAAACCCTTGTTTTTATCAAACCTTGAACAGGCGAATTCGCTTGATTCAGTAAAGATTGGGGAAGCGGGCGAAGAGACCCAATCTATTATTGCGGTTCCCATGTTCGTAGGGAATAAAGCGCTGGGTATGCTTTCGGTGCAAAGTTATCAGCCGAATGTTTACACCGAAGAAGATGTGCAAATTCTCGGCACGCTTGCCAATCAGGCGATTGTCGCCATTCAAAACGGGCGGCTGTTTGCCGAGACGCATAATCTCGCCGCCGAACTTGAAGCGCGTGTTGACGAGCGCACATCGCAATTGCAGCGCGAACAAAAAAATACTGAAACCCTGCTGAACATTCTTACCGAAGTTTCTTCCAGCCTTGATCTTGACCGCGCGCTTAATCGCACCTTGTCGCTGCTCAACGACGCAATCGGCGCTGAACAAGGCACGATCATGTTGCTCAACATGGAAGACAACCTCCTGCATTATCGCGCGGGATTTGGATACCTTTCAAGTCAGGCTGAAGAAAACAGACGCGGCGTGACGTTGCGCGTTGGCGAAGGACTGGCGGGTTGGGTGGTGCAAAACCGCGAAGCCGTATTGATCAACGACCTGCATCAAGACCCGCGTTGGGTGCGAAGCGTCAAAGCCGGATATGATCATCGCAGCGCGATGGTCGTTCCTATGCTTGTCGCCGAAGACGCGATTGGCGTTCTCATGGTGTTTCATCGCGCAGAGAGTTTCTTCAGCGCGGAAATGCTCAACCTCGTCAAAGCCATTGCAAGTCAGGTGTCGGTGGCGATCAATAACGCGCACCTTTACGAATTGATTCGCGATCAAGCGGAACGTCTCGGCGGCATGTTCCGCAAAGAACAGGAAGAAGCCAGCCGCTCGCAAGCCATCCTGCAAGCGGTCGCGGACGGCGTCCTTGTCACAGGCGCGGATAATCACATTACCTTTGTAAATGCATCCACTGAACAAATTCTTGGGCTTAAAGATTCTCATTTGCTCGGCAGCCCCCTCGAATCTTTTGGCGGTCTATTTGGCAAAGCCGCCACCGATTGGATGGATACCATTCGTCGTTGGTCTGAAGACCCATCGCTATATCAGTCCGGCGATTCGTATGCCGAAAAACTGGAGTTGGAAAATGGGCGCATCGCCCTCGTCCACCTTGCGCCAGTGATTATGCAAAACGACTTTCTCGGCACGGTTTCCATCTTCCGCGATATTACGCATGAAGTGGAAGTGGATCGTCTCAAATCTGAATTTGTCGCCACCGTCAGCCATGAACTGCGTACGCCGATGACCTCCATCAAAGGCTATGTGGATTTGCTCACCATGGGCGCGACAGGCGCGTTGAACGAAAATCAAACGCACTTCCTTGATATTGTCCGCAACAACATTGATCGCCTCAATATTCTGGTGGACGACCTGTTGGATATTTCCCGCCTCGAAGCGGGACGCATCACCCTTGAGACGCAACCCATCAACCTGCGTACCGTCGCCGAAAATATCATCGCTGAATTTTTGAGTCGCTCGAAATCTGAAAATAAACCAATGACAATTTCACTGGATGCGGCAAAGAATATTCCATCCGCATTAGGCGACAGCGCGCGCGTGCGCCAAATCTTCAACAACCTTGTGGACAATGCCTACAACTACACGCCCAAAAATGGAACGATCCGCATTACCATCCAACAGAAAGGCGATGAGTTACAGGTGGATGTTAAAGACAGCGGCGTGGGCGTTGCGCCTGCCGATCAAGAACGCGTCTTTGAACGTTTCTATCGCGGCGAACATCCCTTTGTGCTTGCAACTCCCGGAACCGGACTCGGCTTGCCGATTGTCCGCGAACTGGTCGAAATGCACAAAGGGCGCATCTGGATGACAAGCGCGGGTGTGCCGGGCGAGGGAAGCTCTTTCTCCTTTACGCTGCCCATCAACAAATAATGGAGTTATGAATGGCTAGGATATTAATTGCAGAAGACGAACCCGACATCCGCGACCTTGTGGCGTTTACCTTGCGCTTTGCAGGGCATGAAGTCACGCCTACATCCAACGGCGAAGAAGCGTTTCAACAAGCCTCTGTGGTTATGCCTGACCTGATCCTGATGGACGTGCGTATGCCCAAGATGACCGGTTACGAAGCCTGTCGCGCCATTAAAGCGACCCCCACGCTTAAAGACATCCCCGTTGTTTTTCTTTCCGCCAAAGGACAGGACACTGAAATTCAAACAGGCATGGACGTCGGCGCGGAGGAATATATGCTCAAACCCTTCGCCCCCGATCAACTTGTTCAACGCGTAAAAGAAATTTTGGAAAAATTTGGAAAATAATTAATGAGCGCGATTATTCTTGACGGAGCGATGGCGCATTACGAGGCTTTGGGACGCGGACGTCCCATTGTCTTTCTGCACGGCTGGGTCGGCTCATGGCGTTATTGGGTCAACGCCATGCAAGTCGCATCCACATCGTTCCGCGCCTATGCCATAGACCTCTTCGGCTTTGGCGACAGCGCTCGCGATCCTTTGCGCTATTCCCTTGAACGTCAGGCAGACCTCGTCAATCGCTTTCTTGAAGAAATGGGCATTGGCAAAGTCGCGCTGGTCGGACATGATCTGGGCGCGCTGGTCGCTTTCTCTTACGTCAAACAATATCCCAAAAGCGTAGACCGCATCATGGCGATCAATTGCCCGCTCGAATATGATTCGGTCAACGCGCGCATGCGGACGTCTCCCATGCCAGACTTAGTGGACTGGCTTTCGAATCGCAGCCCCGAATCTATCTCCGCTCTCGCCGACGCGACAAAAGCCGACCCTCAGGCTGTTTCCGCGTCCCTTGCTGGTCTGCAAGCGAATGATATCTTCGCCAGCGTCCGCAATCTTAGCGTGCCATGTTTATTCGTCTACGGTCCCAACGACCCCGCTGTCAGCGCGCCTTCGCAAGAGCGGTTTGATTCTTTCCCAAATCACATGCATCAAGTCACCCTTGAAGGCGCGGGACATTTTCCCATGATAGATAATCCCGCCCAATTCAATCGGCTGATGACCGACTTCCTCTCGCTGGACTCAGGCGCGAGTCCGCGCGACTTGCAAATGAAAGAAGAATGGAAGCGCAGAGTGAGATAACCAAGACCGTCGTCGCTGGCGGTCTTTTTATTTTGTAATTTTCAACTTGACATTCCCATCTCCGAGTCATATACTCGCGTCACAATTGAACGGGGAGCCTGCCCTGACAGGCTGAGAGGAGCGTACTCGCTCGACCCGCATGACCTGATCTGGTTAATACCAGCGGAGGGATTTTAGATTTCCATAAAGCCATCCTCCGCCCTCGGAGGATTTTTTGTTTCTAAAACGCATCATCATCTTTGCCAACGGCGAACTGCCCAATTTGGAAAAAGCGCGCGCCCTTTTGCGTGACGACGATTTCATCATCGCCGCAGACGGCGGCACGCGCCACGCTCTCGCGCTTGGACTTACCCCCAACATCATCATCGGCGACTTGGATTCCGCGACCTTCGACCTTCGACCTTTGACAGAAAAAGGAACGCAAATCATCCGACACCCTGCCGATAAAAACGAAACCGACCTCGAGCTCGCCATTCAACGCGCGCTTGAATTGAATCCAACCTCAATTGTCATCGCTGCCGCGCTCGGCGGACGCATTGACCAGACGCTCGCAAATATTTCCCTGCTTACCGATAACGCGCTTTCGCAAAAAGACGTCCGCCTTGACGACGGCGTGGAAGAAGTTTTCTTTTGCAGGAACGCCGCGCAAGTAAAGGGAAATATCGGCGACACGGTTTCGCTCATCCCGTGGAACGGCAGCGTCGGCGGAGTTTCTGCCGCTGGCTTGAAGTGGACATTGAAGGACGAAACGCTTTTCTCGCATAAATCGCGCGGCGTCAGCAACGAAATGACCGCAGAGATTGCAACGGTCAAAATTCAACTCGGCTTGCTGCTCGTCGTCCATCGCCGCAATTCGTAAATCGTAAATTGGAGTCCTATGAAAAAAAATATTTCCCAACTCTCTATTCTCTATTTTCTACTCTCTATTCTTCTCGCTGCCTGCGCCTCAAAACCAGCCGCGCCGCAAACCCTCACCGTAATGACGCATGACTCGTTTGCCATCGGCAAAGACGTTGTCAAAAGTTTTGAGACAGCCAACCATGTCAAAGTTTCTTTTCTTCAAAGCGGCGACGCGGGCGCGGCTTTGAATCAAGCCATCCTTACCAAAGATGCTCCGCTCGCGGATGTTCTCTTCGGCGTGGATAATACCTTCCTCTCGCGCGCGTTGGACGCGGATATTTTCGACGCGTATCAATCGCCCGCGCTGAAAGACATCCCCGCCGAATTCAAACTTGACTCGTCCAATCGCGCCCTGCCTGTGGATTATGGCGACGTCTGCTTGAATTACGATAAAAAATATTTTGCAGATAAAAAACTGCCCATTCCGCAAACCTTTGAAGATTTAGCCAAACCCGAATACAAAGGTCTGCTTGTTGTGGAAAATCCCGCCACCTCGTCGCCGGGACTTGCCTTTCTGATTGCCACTCATGTTCGCTTTGGCGACGGCTATCTTGATTATTGGAAGAGCCTGAAAGCAAACGGCGTCGTCGTCGTGGATGGCTGGGAAGCCGCGTACTATACAAACTTCTCCGCCTCATCGGGCAAGGGAGCGCAACCGCTGGTTCTCTCCTACGCCTCCAGCCCCGCTGCGGAAGTATTCTTCGCCTCTCCGCCGCCGACTGAATCTCCCACTGATTCGATTGTTTCAAAAGATATGTGCTTTCGTCAAATTGAATTTGTCGGCATTCTCAAAAATACTCCCAACCGCGCCCTCGCCGAAAAATTTGTAGACTTTATGTTAAGCAAACAATTTCAAGAAGATATGCCGTTGAATATGTTTGTGTATCCCGT
>JAVHOY010000129.1:1545-3305 GCA_036170295.1 bacterium | reverse complement strand
CGTGACTTGCATATCGCCTTGCCCAATCGCTTGATTCACCGCGTCAATCGCTGTGACTGGATCGGTAATCTGCCCAGCCGCTTCGGGAATTTGCTCGATGCCGGTGGGAGAGCCAAGTCCAAACGCGCGCGCCATTTTCGCGATGTCCGTTTTACGGTCAAAATTAAATAAGTCAAGTCCGATGTGCCAGAAATATGGATTGCACGAGCGCATCAAGCCTTGTTGCAAAGTGAGCAATCCCGACGGCTTGGTGGATGAAGTATCGCAAGCGTTGCCCGCCGCAACCGCTTGCTGACAATGTTCCCAAGTCCAATCATGCAGAACGCGGTCAGGCAATTCCGTGAAATCATATTGACAATCGTAAGTGGTGTCTTTCAAATACAATCCGCTTTCGAGCGCCGCCGACATGGTGATGGGCTTGAACGCTGAGCCAAGCGGATATTGTCCCTGCGTGGCGCGATTCAAAAGCGGTTGATTTGTATTGTTCAATAAATCCGTCAAGCCCGCGTTGTTGGGATTAGTCGGCTCAAAAAGATTTGGATCAAAATCGGGCGACGAAGCCATCGCGACGATGCGCCCCGTGTCCACTTCCATCACAACCACCGCGCCGCGAAAATATTCGATGGCTTGTTGAGCGTAATATTGCATATTCTCGTCAACGGTTAAGTAAACCGAATCAGCGGCTTGCGGCGCGCTTTGCCCCAACGTTGCGACGATGGTTCCGTCGGGAGCGACGACGCGCAAAATTCCGCCGTGCTTGCCCGCGAGATAAGGCTCCGCCCATTTTTCGATTCCCGCGCGCCCAACTTTTTCGCTGCCGTCGTAACCAAGACGGCGATAGTTATTAAATTCTTCAGGCGGAATCGAAAGCGTATATCCCACCGCTTGCGGCGCGAGCCCGGTTTTGAAATAATAGCGCGAGCTATATTTTGAAACGGCCAGCCCGCCGGGATTGATGGCAAGCAATCTTACGGCTTCGTCTTTTGTGCCTTCGCACATCGGCAGGTAATAGCCCGGACCAGAAGCGTCAATTTGATCGCGGATATATTTTGGGTCGTAGCCGCACAACTTGCCAAGTTCTTCGACGAGCGTGTTGATAATTTTATAGTCAATCTGATCGGTTTGAATTCCGAAGGCGTAAGCGTCCGCTTGAGCGACAATTGGATTCCCGTTGCGGTCGTAGATATTTCCGCGCGCAGGGACGCTGTATTCCATCGCCAGAATGTTGCCGCCTGCGAGTTCGGGCAGGATAAGCCCGTCGCTCCAGACGACCTTCCACGCGCCATTTTCGTTTTCAAGCCGCATCACTATATTGCGCTGAATATCGCCCGCGAGGACGGTGTGATAAACAACGCTGTACGCCGCCTCCGCGTGAAACGGGCTGATCTGCGACGAGTTGATTGTATACTCGACGCTTGCCGCGCTCATCACGTTCAGCGCGTCGCTGTAGCGTTTTGTAAAATCAGCCGATGATATCGCGGCGCGGCTGGCTTGCGTGAGCATGGCGTACATGCCTTCATAATTATTTTTTTGCAGCGCCGTTAAATAATCAGTCACCGCCGCTTTCGCATCTGGCGCGGGAGTTGTCCGCACCGCCGCCGTGGGGAGCGGCGTGGGCGTATCTTGCGCGAATGGATTTTTGATCAGCGGCGCGTCAGGAGTTCCCTTTCCGCCGGCGTTAGAACCACATGCTGATAGAAGAACAATGATGACTAAAAGAAAATTGATCCAACGTAAAACTTTCATTCTTTTCCTTTTTT
>JAVHOY010000129.1:0-1445 GCA_036170295.1 bacterium | reverse complement strand
TTTATTCGCCGCGTAAAATCGCGCTGGAGACCGGGCATTCATACTTCAAAAAACTCTGGCAAGCGGATGAAACATCCGCCGCGAAATTTACATTCATTTTTTTCAACGCGCGCGCCAGATGACACAGCGGCAAACCCATCACGCCCGCATAACATCCGCGCATAGCCTCGACGGGATTGAACCCCGCGTGTTGAATCGCGTACGCGCCGGCTTTATCCATCGGGTCGCCGCCTTGGACATACGCCGCAATCTCAGCGTCGGAATATGCGCGCATGGGAACATCTATCGCGCACAATTCTGTAATCATTTTTTCGTCGCGCGCGCGATAAACCGCAATGCCCGTAAACACTTGATGAACGCGCCCGCGCAATTGATTCAACATCCGCGCCGCGTCCGCCTTATCTTTTGGTTTGCCAAGAATGGAATTGTCCGCCGCCACAGTGGTGTCAGACCCGATGATGATCTGCTCGTCATGCGCTTGCTCCGCCGCAGCGCGCGCCTTCGCTTGCGCCAAGCGGATTACATACTCGCTAGGCGATTCTCCCGCGATGTGAGTTTCATCCACGTCGGCGCTTGCGGAATTAAATTTCAATCCGCCAAGCGTTAGCAATTCTCTGCGTCGCGGCGAATTGGACGCTAATAATAAAATATTCACGTTAAGAATTCTAACACAATCTATTTGGAGTCCTTGGTAGTATAATTTTCAGAAAAAGGCAGATAAATGACGCTTCATACTTCCCCAAACTCGGTATTAAATAAAGTAGCGCATTCTTTGGTGATGACAAAGAGATTTGCCACTATTGAAGACGCTTTACAAGATATGGCGCTTGCGACCGTGCGCGGTAAGGTCGCTCTTTATCGCCGCCGCATCCGAATAATGGAAAATAAGTATGGGGTGGATTTTAATAAATTCACAATGCGACTGAAGGGTAAAGCCACGCCTTTGCAGGAAGATGATTGGCTGACGTGGCGTTCAGCCAATTCTATGCTGGCAGATTGGCAGAAAACCTATCAGGATTTGATTCATGCAAGCGATCGTTGATGAAGTTATAGAAATATTGGAAGATGATGCGCTGGTTATAAATACGCGCGTTGTTAATTACGACGAAACCCCCTTTGGAAAATTAGAAACTAAATTGCGTTGTCAATTGCCTAAAAATCATACGCTTCAAATTTGGATTCACATTGAACCAAGTTCTCTGGATTACGCCTATCAATTATTTACAACCGTGCCGTTATTGCGTTGGGATAATGCGCCGCATTACGATCATATTTCGACTTCCCCAAACCACTTTCACGATGAAGATGGCAATGTGCATGAATCGCCATTAACTGGCAATCTAAAGCGCGATTTGAAGATCGTATTGCGTGAAATTTCAGATTGGATGAAATTGCAGGCGTAGTCTTGCTTACAATTCCGAGTTTCTAAAAACTCGGAATTTTTT
>JAVHOY010000128.1:0-3320 GCA_036170295.1 bacterium | reverse complement strand
CGCCTGCGCGAATCCTTGAATGGAAGTGAGCGGCGTTTTCAATTCATGCGAAACATTTGCGACAAAATCGCGTTGCGATTTTTGACTCGCTTGCGCGCGCGCAACCATCGAATTAAACGCGCGCGTCAATTCCTGAATTTCATGCGGACCTTGCGGCGCGACGGGCTTTACTTCCACAGATAAATCTGCGCGCGCGGCAACGATCACTTTTTGCAAAGGGTCTGCGATCCAACGCGCCACAAAAAACGCAATCGCCAGCGCAAGAGCCAGCGCGATCAATCCGCTTTGCAGAATGATAGGCAGGAAATCATCGGTAAAGATATTTACGATGGAAGCGCGCGGGCGCGGCGCAGCGACGACGAGATACGTTTTATCGGGAAGTCTTTGAAGCGCGTACAACCACGCCGCGCCGCTCCCATCGCGCGCCAGCGGAACACGCGATAAAAATCTCTTCTGCGGAAACGACAGCGCGGATTGTTTACCCGACTGCGTGTCTAAAATTAATTGCTTATCTTGCGTATATAACAAGATGCGAACATTAAACGTTTGCGCGGCTTTCTGCGCGAGCGCTTCAATCGGCTGTGAATTGTCGCGCTCCATGACAACCGTTTCAACGGCTTTCAAGCGCTGAATGGTTTGACGGTACAGCAACGGATTCTGCCAGAGATAGATAAATAAGATCAGCGCCACAACGCTTAACGCGGCGACGATGACGAGCGCGTAACTTATCCAAAGGCGGGAACGAAGAGAGGTGAACATGGGGAGTAGTCAGGTTGAGACGTATTACGCGATTAACTTGTAACCCACGCCTGTAACGGTTTCAATTTTTACAGTCGAGCCTTCGAGTTTTTTACGCAGATGCGCGATATGTACGTCCACGGTGCGGGTCTGACCGTAGTAGTCAAATCCCCAGGCAAGTTGGAGCAACTGCTCGCGGGTAAAAACGCGGTTGGGTTGTTCCGCAAGCGTAAGCAACAAATCAAATTCTTGAGTCCGCAGATCAAGGGAGCGCGACGCGAGGCGCGCTTCGCGCGATGCAGGATCAATCGTCAAGTCGCCGCGATGGATCGGTTTTGAATCCGACTGCTTTGTATTTTCGCTGCGGCGCAAAATGGCTTTGGCGCGCGCAGTCAACTCGCGCGGATTGAACGGCTTGGTCAGGTAATCATCCGCGCCGAGTTCGAGTCCGAGAATTTTGTCAATGTCTTCGTCGCGCGCAGTGAGCATGATGATGGGCGTGCCGTCGCCGCCGGCGCGCAATTTGCGGCAGACTTCAAAGCCATCCAATTTTGGGAGCATCACGTCCAGCACGATTAACGCGGGGCGATGTTTTGCGACCGCCTCCAGCGCGGCTTCGCCGTCGCTCGCTTCTTGTATGCGAAAACCTTCGCGCTCAAAATACATGCGCGCGAGTTGAATAATGGAAGGTTCGTCGTCCACAAGCAGGATGAGTTCGGAGGACATAAACTTAATCAGACCTGATAGGGCTTAGGATTTTTTATCGTATCAACGCGACGACTTCGATCTCAACCAACGCGCCTTTGGGCAGACTTGCCACAGCGACGGTACTGCGCGCGGGCGGATTCTCGCCAAAGAACTCGGCGTAGATCGCGTTCACTTTGGGAAAGTCGCTCATCTCTTTTAGGAAGACGGTGGTCTTCACCGCGTTTTCCAAATTTGAATTTGCCGCTTCCAACACGTTGCGTAAATTGTTCAACGCCTGACGAGTTTGCTCCGTCACGCCGCCTTCGATCAACTCGCCCGTTGCGGGAATCAACCCAATCTGTCCTGCGGTGTAAACCAAAGCGTCAATCACAATGGCTTGCGAATAAGGTCCAATCGCCTTTGGCGCTTTGTCTGTTTGAATGACTTTCTTTTTCATATTTCCTCTTTTATCAATGATTTGAATTCCGAGTATACAGCCTTTGGGAAAATCATTCAACAGTTTTGCTGTCGTCGCAAAAAAAGACCTCCAAGATTCTGAAAATCTCGGAGGTCTTTTTACGAATTGCAAATTTACAATCCCGCGGCTTTCTTCAAAGCCGCAGCCTTGTCGGTCTTTTCCCAGGGGAATTCAATATCGTCGCGTCCGAAGTGACCATAAGCGGCGGTCTTGCGATAGATCGGGCGGCGCAGGTCAAAGTCGCGGATGATCGCGCCGGGACGCAGGTCAAAAAATTCGTTGATAAGCGCGGAGATTTTTTCATCCGCAATCTTGGCGGTGCCAAAAGTTTCCACGTTGACGGAAAGCGGATGCGCAATGCCAATGGCATACGCGACTTGAACTTCAACGCGGTCAGCCAGCCCAGCGGCGACGACGTTCTTAGCGACATAGCGCGCGGCGTACGCGGCGGAGCGATCCACTTTTGTGGGGTCTTTTCCGCTGAACGCGCCGCCGCCATGACGACCCATGCCGCCGTAAGTATCTACGATGATTTTGCGTCCCGTCACGCCCGCATCGCCCATGGGACCGCCGACGACGAAGCGACCTGTGGGGTTGACGAACACCTTCAAGTTTTTATCCACCAAGCCTGCGGGCAAAGTGGGATAAATAATATGTTCGCTGACAAGTTCCATAATGTCTGATTGCGAAATGTCGGGCGAGTGCTGCGTGGAAATCAACACGGTGTCAATGCGTTTTGGTTTGCCTTGCGAATATTCAACGGTCACTTGACTCTTGCCATCGGGGCGCAGCCACGGGAGCGTGCCGTCTTTGCGAAGTTCGCTCAAACGTCGCGCTAATTTATGCGCCATGAAAATCGGCATCGGCATAAGCGTGGGGGTTTCGTTGCAGGCAAATCCAAACATCATGCCCTGGTCGCCCGCGCCGACATGCTCAATGCCTTTGTCGGTCATGTCGCCGCTTTTATCTTCCAGCGCGTGATCAACGCCCAAAGCAATATCCGCGCTTTGGCTTGCGACTGCGGAAAGCACCGCGCAGGTATTTCCATCAAAACCTTTTTCGCTGCTGTCGTAACCGATCTCATTCACAACCTTGCGGACGAGTTCATCGAAGTTGACATAAGCGTTGGTGGTGATCTCGCCCAGCAGCGCGACGAAACCCGTCTTGACGGCTGTTTCGCACGCCACGCGCGACATCGGGTCTTGTTCAAGGCAGGCGTCCAAAACCGCATCCGAAATTTGATCGCACATCTTATCGGGATGACCTTCAGTCACCGATTCGGATGTGAACATCAAACTCGGCGAAGACATAAAAGTGTTGTTCATTGTTGTTTCTCCTTAAGAAAATAAAAATGCCCTTCAAACACGCTGAAAGGGCAATCTATATAAAAGCGTACCCTCTCATCTCCCAGAAAACT
>JAVHOY010000127.1:13924-14986 GCA_036170295.1 bacterium | reverse complement strand
CCCCAACAAGCGTTCTAATTTAATTACGACAGGCAGTCTCTTTGAAAATTGAGGAAACCATGTCTGCTATCCAAACACAAAACGATAATAAAAATGTAGCTCTTACCCGTTATGCCTGGCTTTCAATCAGCGCGGCGTTGATCACTATTGTATTAAAAACAATTTCATATCTATTAACCGACTCGGTCGGCTTATTGTCCGACGCGATGGAGTCCATCGTCAATTTGGTCGGCGCGGCAATCGCGTTAAGTATGCTGACTATCGCCGCGCTCCCGCCGGACGAAAGCCATACCTACGGTCATAGCAAAGCCGAATATTTTGCCAGCAGCGCGGAGGGCGCGTTGATCTTGTGCGCAGCGGGCGGCATTTTGTGGGCAGCCGTTCAAAGGCTCATCGCGCCGCAGCCGTTGGAAAAACTGGGCATGGGCTTGACCGTTTCCGTAGCGGCTTCGCTGGTGAATTTTTTCGCGGCGCGGATTCTGATCGCAACGGGCAAGCAGCGCCGTTCCATCACGCTGGAAGCCGACGGTCAGCATTTGATGACCGATGTGTGGACTTCGGTCGGCGTGATCGGCGGCATCACGGTCGTAGCGTTCACAGGCTGGTATATTCTCGACCCCATCCTGGCGATTTTAGTGGCGCTCAATATTATTTGGACGGGCGTAAAATTATTGCAGCGTTCCGTAGCGGGATTTATGGACGCCGCGCTTCCGCTCGATGAGATTGAGATTGTTGAAAAAATGATTGCCAAATATCAAGAGCGCGGCGCGCAATTTCATGCGGTGCGCACGCGCCGCTCCGCGTCAAGGCGCTTTGTCTCGGTGCATCTGCTTGTGCCCGGCGCGTGGACTGTGCATGACGCGCATCATATCGCCGAAGATTTTGAGAGCGACGTGCGCGCTCAACTAAAAGACGCGATTGTGCATACGCACATCGAGCCAATTGACGATGAAATTTCGATTAACGATATTAATGAAAAATAGTTGATCTATATCGCTGACGCACATCGTCCAAACAGATCATCTTTCCGTTTTCCTTCAAATACCAATGTTCCCAGCCGTT
>JAVHOY010000127.1:10872-13824 GCA_036170295.1 bacterium | reverse complement strand
TTACCGCGTCAATTCTCTTTTGCGCGACCTTGATGTATTTAGATTCTCTTTCAAGTCCAATCCAATTTCGATGCAGAAGCTTCGCAACCGCGCCCGTTGTGCCGCTGCCAAAAAACGGATCCAGAACCACGTCGCCGGGATTGCTGGATGAAAGAATGACGCGATACAACAACGCTTCGGGCTTTTGCGTGGAATGCGCCTTCTCGCCGTTTTTATTTTTGATGCGTTCCGCGCCCGTCGCTAAAGAAAGCAGCCACCAATCAGAACGCATTTGTTTTTCTTCGTTCAAGCCTTTCATCGCTTGATAATTAAACGTGTACTTCGCGCCTTTGCCAGCGCTTGCCCAAATCATCGTTTCGTGCGCGTTGGTAAATCTCGCGCCGCGAAAATTTGGCATGGGATTGGTCTTCACCCAAATCACGTCATTCAATGTCCAAAAGCCTAAATCTTGCATGATCGCACCCACGCGGAAAATATTATGATATGAGCCGATCACCCAAATGGAGCCAGTCGGTTTCAATATCCGCTTGCAAGCCGTAAGCCATTTTCGGGTGAATTCGTCGTACGCTTCAAACGAAGCGAACTGATCCCAAGAGTCATTCACCGCGTCCACCTTGCTCATGTTGGGACGATGCAATTCATTTTGCAATTGCAAATTATAGGGTGGGTCGGCGAAGATCAAGTCAATGGATTTTTTAGGCAATGAGTTTAAGTTTTCAACACAATCGCCTTTTAGGATTTGGTTGAGCGGTAATTTCATAAACGAATTTCCAGGAGAATAATTCCACTTTTCAATTTGCTGATTTATATGCCGCGCGCTGGTCGGTCAATAGGTGTGAGGTTTACGCTTTGGGCGATGAATAAACTGCATATCCATCTTTTGCTCTTTCAAAAAGAGCCAATTGTTTTTCTGGTTCCAAAGATACGGGGGTTAGCGGGTTGTAGTTTAATACAATCGCCTCAAGCATTGGATTTCGGTTTTTCTCGCTTGCGCCAACATGATAATAATGTTCACGAGTCAAGACTGTAAAACGAGACGCATATTTTTCAATTGCGTTATTTGCGCGATACTGGTTGCTGTGCCATGTGGATAGAATAAATTTGGCGGTTGTTGCGCTGAGCATGTCGTAAAGTTCCTGCTCATCGCTGTCTGACCACGAGTTGAAATAGTCTACATGCCTGCCAATATATGGCGGATCACAGTATATAAAGTCATTTGCCTCTGCATAAGAAATGACTTTTCTGAAATCAGAGCAAACAAAATTCCAGTCATATTGGCTGAGCGCATTAGCTACATATTTAATTTGATTTGTAATTTTGGTGATGTAGGATTTTGCAAATCGTTCAGGTTTATGCCCAAAAGGGACATTAAAACCGCCCTTCTTGTTGAAACGCATTATGCCATTAAAGCAGGCGCGATTCAAAAAGAGCATGTCCAGCGGATTGGCGCTTTCATTAAAGCGCTCGCGAACTGCATAGTAATGATCTTCGCCTTTAGTTTTAAGTTGCGCGCCTTCCTTTTCCAGAAACTCCTTTGTAAGCCCTGCTGTGATACTTCCCTGCTTGACCGCATTATAAAAATTAATGATGTGTGGATTTATGTCTGCAAAAATAGCGCGACTCGGGCGCACATTAAATCCAACCACTCCCGACCCCATGAACGGCTCAATCCACATTCCATCGCTTGCGAGAGCGGAGTAGTCTTTGATCCATTCAACCAATTTGGTCTTAATTCCCTGACATTTCAGGGGAGGAACTTTTACTGTCATTTTTGTGCCCGCCTATTATTCTTACGAGATGGTTTTCTAACCATTGGATTTGTAAATTTTGTATCTTTTCCGCGATAAACAAGGTAATCCTTGAGCGATGTAATTTTCTTTACTTTACCATCGGGCAATGTCGTCTGGATTTTGCCATAATTCATCCAGAAATCGTCAAACCACTTTTCGCCAAGTTTTTTGAAAACTCCATTGCCATCCAAAATATCGTTAATTTTGACAATGCTTCCAATATTTGCAGTGTTTGAACTACCCTGATAATCGCCAGCAATTTCCCATTTCTCATGGACAAAGAATTGAAAATCGCCAATTACAGACGTAATTGATTGTAGATCTTCAAGCCGGTATATCTCAGATTCATAAATTTTCGCAGAAGTAGCGCGCGAATAAATAATGCCGAGACAGAAATGCCCGCAATATTCACTGTATGGAAATTGAATATTCTTGTAACTCTTGCGATTAGTAAAATACCCGCCATGCGAGCCAAGCGTAAAGCCATTGCAAAAATCGGAATTATCAGGCAAACGGTATGTAGTTTTCAAATCCACAGCGAATTTTACGCTTTCATCGTCTGCGTTTACAAAGGATAAATCAGGGTAATAATTTTGTTGTTCAGCCAATACAATACGATAGTTGTTTTGGCTGGCAAATTCAAGCAGCTTTGGGAAAAGATGAATTTCAAGAATTTTGGAGACAATTTTTGTGTCTGTCGAAATTGTGTAAATGTTGCGAAATACATCAATAAAGCCTTTGATTGTCCATTGGTCATCTTCGGTAGAAACATGGTTTTTGAGTGTTTCCACAAATTCAGTTAAGGCTTGCTTGAATTCAGCCTTAAGTTGTTCTCGCTCTTGTTTTTTCATTTTCTTCTCCACAAGAGAATTATACAACATGAGAAACGTATACCTTGAAAATAACATAAAGCCCTTACAAGTCTCTCAACTCATAGGGGATTTTGAAACAATTTCTTTTATCCTTGCAGCCCTTCCCACTCCGCCAGCGTCGCGTCCATTTCTTTTTGGATGCGATCATATTCCTTCGCCATCTTTACAACTTCGCCCGCGTCTTTGGATGGATGCGCCAGTTTCTCGCTGACTTCGGCAAGTTGAGATTCAAGTTCAGCCATCTTTTTTTCAGTTTTCTGCATCTTGGCGATTTTTTGTTTTTCTTCTTT
>JAVHOY010000127.1:8244-10772 GCA_036170295.1 bacterium | reverse complement strand
GGGCGACGACAACTTCCGTTTGCGTAGCAGCACGGCGCGCTAAATCTTTCTCGCGTTCTTCCTTCAATTGAGAATAGATTCCTTTGAAGATAATCAAATGCGACTCGTCGGTATCCACTTCCCAAATTTGAGTCGCGATAGCGTCCACGAGATAGCGGTCGTGCGTGACAAGCAGGATCGTGCCTTGATATTCGTCCAGCACGGCTTCGAGAATTTCTTGCGAGGGAATATCCAAATGGTTGGTGGGTTCGTCCAGCAATAATAAATTGGTGTCTTGCAAAGCGAGTTTCGCCAGCGCGAGTCTTCCGCGCTCGCCGCCGGAAAGCATAGAGACTTTCTTGAAAGCGTCGTCGCCAGAAAATAAATATTTGCCAAGATATTCGCGCGCCTTTTGCGGAAGCCAACCCGTATCGTCCATGATTTCGTCAATCACGCTTTTTTGCGGATTGAGGCTTTCGTGCGCCTGCGCGAAATAGCCGATGTGCAGACTCTCGCCAAGCGTCACTTCGCCTTCCAACGGCGGAATTTGACCGAGAATCGTTTTGAGGAAAGTGGATTTGCCCGCGCCGTTGGGACCAATCAACGCGGCGCAATCTCCGCGTCGCAGATCAATATTGGGCGAGGAAAATAAAAATTTATCCGAAAACCCTATTTTGAGATTTTCGGTGCGGATGACCATATCGCCCGAGCGCGCCGCCTGATTGAGTCGCAAATGCAAGTTGGGCAATTGACGCACCGGCGATTGCAGCCCATTGATGCGACGACCGGCTTCATCCACGCTGAGGATGGAAGTTGTAACAGAAACTTCAGCGGCGGTTTCGCTCCACTTTTGTTTGAGCGCGGCTTCCATGCCAATCTGCTCGATGGCTTGAATGATGCGCGAGATGCGTTTGAGTTTGCCTTTGGCTTGCAATACATTTTGTCCCGCCACATTTTTGCGGATGTATTCCATTTCCTTTTGAAGTTTTTCTTTTTCGCTGTCGAAAACTTCCTGCCTGCGCGCCATGCGTTCGACGCGCTGTTTGAGGTACGCGCTGTAGTTGCCGCGATAGGTTTCTGTCGCGCCGGGAAACATTTCTAAAATTGCGTTGCTGGCTTTATCCAAAAAGAAACGGTCATGCGAAATAATGATCGCCGCGCCTTCCCATTGACTCAAATAGCCTTCAAGCCATTCAACCGCCGCGATGTCCAAATGGTTGGTGGGTTCGTCGAGCATCAGCACATCGGGGTCTTCGAGCAAAAGCCGCGCAAGAAATCCGCGCGTGCGCTGACCGCCTGAGAGGTGATCCAAATTAAGTTGATAGTCGGCTTCGCTAAATCCCAGCCCCGACAACACCTGACGAATCTTGGTCATGTAGGTGTAGCCGCCGCGCCGCTCAAATTCTTCTTGTAATTTGCCGTAGCGTTCCAGCGCTTCTTCAAGTTGATCGGGATCAGACATCAAGCCTTCAAGGCGATGCAATTCAGCCTGCTCAGATTTGAAATGATCGAAGACGGCTTCGCACGCCGTCCAAATTGTGCCTGACATTTTGAAGTCGGCTTCTTGCGATAAATACCCAATGCGGACTCCGCGCGCGCGCGACACTGCGCCCGAAGTGGGTTCGTCCACGCCGACAAGGATTCGCATCAGCGTCGTTTTGCCGATCCCGTTGGGTCCGACAATCGCCATGCGCGCGCCTTTGTCCACAGTAAAGGAGACCCCGCTGAAAATATCAGTAGGACCATAAGATTTAGAAAGCGAGTTTACAGTGATAAGCGACATATCTTCTTTCAGCAGCGTTTGATAGGAATAGGTAAAGAACAAATGAAAAACGCGGACGGTTTAACCTATCCGCGTTCTTTTGTCTTTGGCAATAGGATGGTTTTTTTGAAACGCCGCGACGTTGCTAAAGCATGTTGATTTGCTCCAACCTGCGGGACGTTCTGCGTAAAACAAATTACTTTACTTCAATGGTCAACGACAATTTGCAGAACTCTGTTTTGCCCACGCGAATCACCCAAGCCGTTGAATATTTTCCTGGGGTGGCGGGCGCGGTCATATCTACAATAATATCGGCGACTTCGCCGACGGCGATGTCTTTATATAAATCGTAAGCGGGCTTTTGGTGCATTTTGGTTCCGCTTTTATAGCGATAATCCATGCTGTTTGAATCCCAAATTTTTTTGCCCGTGTTTTTTACTTGCCAGCGCACTGAAAAGAATCCGCCGCCGCCGATGACGTTATTGTTTTCGGGCGTTTGCGAGACTAACTCGCAGGCGTAATCTTTCGCGCCCGCTTGATCGGTGGCGTTGGGCGTCGCGGATTTGGTCGGCGTGTAAAACAAAAAGATAAATGTTTTCGTCGGCGTGGGCGTTTCGCTGGGCGTTTTCGTCGGCGTGGAGGTCAACGTGGGCGTGACCGTCGGCGTTATAAAAAGTTGAGTCTGCGCCGCCGCCGCGTTTGCCGTCTCGACAATGGCGGTGCCGATGGAGTTCGGGTCAAAGGTAGGGATCGGCGTAACGGCGGGCGCGAACGTAGGCGCGCAGGC
>JAVHOY010000127.1:0-8144 GCA_036170295.1 bacterium | reverse complement strand
GCGCGCCAGGTCCGCCGTTGCCATTATTGTTGCCTGTGCCGCCGGAACCTCCGCCACCGCCGCCTGAATAAGCCGTTGCAGTTGGGATGACAAAAGGCGTGAAGGTGGGAATTGAAAACGGCGTGACCGTGACCGTCGGCGTCGCCTGCGCTTCAACAGTTTGCGCGACAAAAGTCCCGACTTGATTCTGCGCCTCAATCGTTTGCGCCACAGCCGTATTGATTTGCGATTGCGCGTCCTGCAGGCTTTGCGTATTTTGAGCTTGCGGAACTTCAGTCTGCGGCGCGGCGGAAAGACACGCGCCCAGCGAGGACGCGAGAACTGCAAAGATAATCATGGCTCGAACGGATTTGTACATGTTGTCTCCTTCTGAATTCGTCTTGTGAAAGCGCGTCGCGCCTACCGATAGATTTTACCCTTTTATCAGCGAGATGACGCGACGCGCTCTTGATTATTTTGCTAAATCATCGCCCGAACCAATGCCGAGCGGCTTCCATTTGTTTTCATCTTTCAAACGGTGTTGAAGCCCATGACGATTATGCAACTCGTCAAAATGTTCGGGCTTGATGAACAGCTGCTCGCCGTCCAGCAAACCCGTCAGTCCAGTTTGCCCGGGTTCAGGTCGTTTGCTCTGGCAGAACTTACACGTCTTCGGATCATGCGACTTGTATTCAGTCGGTTCTTCGTAAGTTGTAACATAACCTTCGTAATTTCGCACGATGACTTTGTGATCCGACATGCTCAATAAATAATTCGGCATGACGGGAATCTTTCCGCCGCCGCCGGGCGCATCCACGATAAATTGCGGAACCGCGTAACCGGAGGTATGTCCGCGCAGGGCTTCCATGATTTCAATGCCTTTCGCCACCGGCGTGCGGAAGTGCCCCGCGCCTTCGACTAAATCGCATTGATATAAATAGTAAGGTCGCACGCGGATACGCGTCAACTTCTGGACGAGTTCGCGCTGCAAGTGAGCGCAATCATTGACTCCCGCCAGCAGCACCGATTGATTGCCCAGCGGAATCCCCGCGCGCGTCAAGCGATCTGCGGCTTGCGCGAGTTCCGTCGAAATTTCATTAGGATGATTAACATGGATGTTCATCCACAGCGGATGGAACTTGGCGAGCATGTCGCATAATTCCTGCGTGACGCGCATCGGCATAAAGACCGGCACACGCGACCCAATGCGGATAATTTCAATGTGCGGAATTTCGCGCAGGCGCGTGAGCAACTCTTCCAAAATTTTCGGCGCCAGCACCAGCGGGTCGCCGCCGGAAAGCAACACATCGCGCACTTGCGGCGTACGCTTGAGATAATCAATCTGCGCCTCAAAATCTTGGCGGTTGAAAGTTTGTCCCGGGTCGCCGACGATGCGCGAGCGTGTGCAATATCGGCAGTAGGAAGCGCATTGGGTCGTGACCAACATCAGGACGCGGTCGGGGTAACGGTGGACGAGTCCCGGCACCGGCGAGTGGCGATCTTCCGCGAGAGAATCTTCCATCATGGAAGTAAAGGAATTCATCTCTTCCGCAGTTGGGATGATCTGCTTGCGGACGGGATCGTTCGCGTCTTCGGGATCAATCAACGAGATAAAGTATGGCGTCACGTCTACGCGGAAAAGACCTTGCGTTTGTAGAGCCTTGCGTTCGCTCTCGGTGAGGTGTAAAACTTTTTCAATATCTTCCGCTGTGTTCAAGCGGTGACTTAATTGCCAGCGCCAATCGTTCCACTTTTCATCGGGAACATCGGCGTAAATGGGGGCGCGTTTTGAAACTATAGGGGTAGGCATTTTTTTCTCCGAAAATTAATGTTGTAGCGCGACATTCATGTCGCAACGGATGCGCGCGAGATTAATCTCGCGTTACAAACAACAAACGCGGAGGGTCGTGATCGGGGCGGAAAAATCCTGCAAACTGTAAAAGCACGATGGAATTGTAAAAGCAAACAGAACGCGGGTCAATGCGGCAATTCTCTATATTGGTTCTTGTTAATCCGCAGATTTCACAGATAAGAGAGAAAAAACAGCGAAAGTCTGCGTCGTTTGCGATTCATAAATAAGAAGCGCTGAAATAATTGCCAAGATGAGAATTTCATGATAAAGTTGCGATTGTTAGATGCAGGTAGGTTTTCGTTGTGGACGATGAAGACAATAGCTCGAAACACAACGTTTCAGTTGTTTTATTTACCACCCGATGAAAGACATACTGCGTCACCTTATTTTTTATTTTGCTTAGGAGGCAAAAAATGTCTGATCGTGTAATCGGTACGGTAAAGTGGTTCAATGGCACAAAGGGCTTCGGCTTCATCGAACGTGAAGGCGGACCCGATGTCTTCGTCCATTTCTCTGCAATCAAAGGCGAAGGCTTCAAGAATCTGCAAGAAGGACAGAAGGTGGAATTTACCATCGAAAAAGGTCCGAAGGGCTTGCAGGCTGCAGACGTCGTAGTTCTATAAACCAACTTGACCCTAAAAAAGAGTCTCGCTGAAAAGCGAGGCTCTTTTATTTTTTCATCTCATGCGGAAGCCAAAGACGCGCATCCATTTGAACCGCCCGCGCGCCCGCCGAGAGCATATCCGCCGCGTCTTTATCCGTCCATACGCCGCCCGCGCCGATGATGGGCAGTCCCATTATTTTCGCGGAGCGGATCGTATCCAACGCGCGCGGAAATAATGATTGACCGTAAAGCCTGCCTGTGACCAGTTCATTCTTCTCGTTCATCAATGTCCCGCGCGGAGTTGACATGCTGATTGCGTCCGCGCCTTTTTGAATCAACTTTGGACCCAGAGATAAAATTTGTTCGGCAGGCAGCGAAACGATCAACGGCAATTCGCCTGCGCACATTTCTAAATTTGATAAAATAATTTCATCGGATAATAGCGGCGCGAAACCCAATTCAACCGCCATGACATTCTCAATGTTTTCAAGGCTTCTTACCATTTGCCGCGTTTCTTCGGGTCTATCCGCCATGAGATGAACGATAATGGGAATATCGGAGCGATCCCAGCGCGCGCTGTGTTTTTTGACGACAGATGAAAAGCCGGAATTTGGCAGCCCGGTGTGAAGCAAAAATCCGCCGGGAAATTCGATCAAATTTGGGCGAGCCGCCGGCAAACGCCGACGCAGCGAAATCGGGTTGGTGACAAACGCGCCAAACGAATCTAGTTGAATATCTGCGCGCGAATCGGGCGCGAAGCCAAGCGATCCCGCTGCGTTCATTAGAGGTTTGCTAAAATAAAGGTCGCGTTTCATGTATGCTTAAATTATAAACCTCCGAGTTCATAAAAACTCGGAGGTTTATGTTTACGCCATTTCCATCATGCCGATTGCCTGCAACATTTCTTCGTTGCTTGCGAACTTGAATTCTTCAAGCCCGCGCTGTTTGGCTTCTTCGGCTTCAACTTCCTCAAGCCGTTTGACGTCTTCTTTGGCGATGATGGGTTTGTTCAATGTCTTCATTTTCGCGGCGACGTCGAGGTTTGTTTGCGCGGGCTGTTTGCTTTGCAAATATTTCAATAACGCATTGGCGGCGTTCGTGCCGTCTCTGCGCGCGTACCCGACCAAACCTTCGCTGGCTTTGCGCGACCATCCGCCGACGAATACGCCTGCGACGCTGGACTCGTAAGAGACGCCGTCCACTGGGAAGCGCGGTTCTTTGTTCTTGATAAACTCGCTGCCTTCTGTCGGCAAGCCAAAGGACGCATCCACTTTATCGCCGATGGCGAAGACGACCGCGTCCACGTCAATTTTGCGTTTGACGCCCGTTCCTTTCGCGCTGATCTTTCCATCTTTTTCGACGAGGATGTTGTCTTCCACTTCAAGTTGAGTCAGCGCGCCGTTCGCGCCGATCATCCCTACGGGGGAAGTCAAAAACTCGAAGCGAAATCTCGCGTCGGATATCGTCGGGTCCGCTTTGGGCAAGGCTTCCATTATTTTCTGGCGACCCATTTCAAGGTCGTAATGAATCGCGTTAAGGGCGGGCAGGATGCGATTGATTTCGGCGTCCAATGCGCGCGCGTCCAAATATCCGATTAAGTGTTTCATCTCATCTTTTGTAAAATTAACTTCGGCGGGACCGCGGCGCACAACTGCGATCACTTCGTCCACTTGCTGCGCGGCGATGAGATTGCGCGCAATGTCCACCATCACGTTGCCCGCGCCGATGATTGCGCAGCGTTTTCCAAAGCGGAAATTTCTCTGACTGAATGGCGGAAGTTTGTTGTAAGCGTAAACGACTTCCTTTGCATGGTACACGCCTTCAAGGTCTTCGCCGGGCAAGCCAAGTAATTTTTTGCCTTGCGCGCCCGCGCTGACAAGGATCGCGTCGAAGCCCATGCTGCGCAGTTCGTCGAAGGTCATGTCGCCGTTGTCGCCAATGACGATGTTGCCGTAATATTCAATATTGGGATTATCCAATACGCCGCGAAATTGTTTTCGCAAGCCTTCTTTCATCGTATGTTTATCGGGATAGATGCCGTATTCAGCCAAACCGCCGGGCTTAATATCGCGATTGAACAGCGCAACTTTCACGCCTTGATTTGCCAGTTCGCGCGCGCCAAAGAGTCCCGCAGGACCCGCGCCAATAACTGCTACATGATAGGAATTTTGATTCACGTTTACCTCTGTATTATTCGGATAAAATCTGTGCGATTATATTGGGTATCTTGACAATCTACAAGCGCTTGCTCAATAGACTCTATATGCTCTAAGTTTCTTTTATAATCGCGATTCATTTACAAGTCGAAAATATTTTGAATAAGTTACGGATGCGCGCATTAGACCCGCGTTAGAATATAAGCCGTCTTTAGTCGGATTGCCAATCCGACTGCCTTGAACTGCGTATCGTAATGCGGAGGCTTATCCAGTATAATTATTTGAGCGACTTCCATATTGAGTTGAGTTTGGAAAATATGAAAAACAATTTCAAACTCAACTATAAAAAGCAGAGGCGACATGGTTGAAAAAGTACTCATTATTGACGATGATGTAGACACCCTGAAATTGGTAGGGCTGATGTTGCAGAAGCAGGGATATGAGATCAGCGCGGCTTCAAATGGCGCCTTGGGGTTAGCGAAAGCGCTGGAGGAGCGTCCTAACTTAATTTTATTGGATGTGATGATGCCCGATATGGACGGGTATGAAGTGACGCGCCGCCTGCGAAAAAACCCCGCGACGGTTTCCATCCCTATTTTGATGTTTACCGCGAAGACGCAGCTCGACGATAAGGTGACAGGCTTTGAGGCTGGCGCGGACGATTACCTGACGAAGCCGACTCATCCCACCGAGTTGCAGGCGCATGTCCGCGCTTTGCTGGCGCATTCGCCGCAGAAAGAATCGGTCGGCGCCGAGCCTGCGATTAAGGAACAACGCGGCTATGTTATCGGCGTGTTGGCTGCGCGCGGCGGACTGGGCGTTTCTTCGGTCGCGGTTAATTTGGCGGCGAGTCTTTACAGCCGCGCGCAAGCGGATGTGATTCTCGCGGAACTGACTCCAGGTCAAGGCACGCTTGGCATGGATTTGGGCGCGCCAAATCAAAAAGGATTATCTGAATTACTGCAAGGCAGCGCAGCGGAAATAACGCGCGAGAAGGTTCAGTCTTTGCTCGTCGCTCATAACTCAGGGATCAAGTGTTTGTTCGCTTCCGATAATCCGCTGGACGCAACTTTGACTTCTCAGGCGCAGAATTACGAGGCGCTGGTTTCGCGTCTATCCACGCTGGCGCGTTTTATCGTTTTAGATCTAGGCGCGAGTTTGCCGCTTTTTTCGCAAAAAATATTGCCGCTGTGCGACGAGCGCATCGTGGTGATAGAAGGCGTTTCCAATTCAATTTTTCACAGCAAACTTTTGATTGACGCGATGGCGAGCTTGCCGATTGACCGTAAAAGCATCAGCGCGGTTTTGAATAACCGTCAGCGCTCCGAAGCGCAAATCCCATCCGCGCAGGCGCAGGAAAAATTGGGACATTCAATCTTGATGACCTTCACGCCCGCGCCTGAATTATTCCTGCAAGCCATGCGCTCAAAAACGCCCGCCGTGATCAGCCAGCCTTCCAACATGACCTCGCAGCAATTCCTTAAATTAGCGGATGTGATGCTTGAACGCGAAAAAGCGCGATGACCGTGTTTTCATCTCAAACGCAGCAAAGCATTGAATTCATCGCGGATCTCTTTCGCCAGTCTAAACATGCCGTTGTATTAACCGGCGCGGGGCTTTCCACTCCTTCTGGAATTCCCGATTTTCGTTCCGCAGAAACGGGATTATGGTCGCGCGACGAACCTTTGGAAGTCGCCTCGCTCAATACCTTTCGCACCGCGCCCGAAAAATTCTTCGCGTGGTTTCGTCCGTTGGCAAAACAAATTTTTTACGCTCAACCCAACTCCGCGCACCGCGCTTTGTTTGAACTGCAAGAGATGGGGATTGTCGAATCCATCGTCACTCAAAACATTGACGCGCTTCATCAAAAAGCAGGCTCGAAAAATGTAATAGAAATGCACGGTACCATGCGGACTTTAACCTGTACTCAGTGTTACTATCAAGCGGACGCCGAACCTTATATCAACGCTTTTGTGGAGAAGAATCAAATTCCGCATTGCCCCAAGTGCGGAGCGATACTCAAGCCCGACGTCATTCTCTTCGGCGAGCAACTGCCGCAAGCCGCGTGGTTTAATGCGCAACGTGCGGCGCGTCAATGCGACTTGATGCTGGTCGCGGGTTCTTCATTGGAAGTTTTGCCCGTAGCGGGTCTGCCCATGCAAGCGTTGGATCGCGGCGCGCATTTGGTCATCGTCAACAATACGCCCACTTATTTGAACGTCCGCGCCGACGCTGTGATTCTTGAAGACGTGGCGGAAATCATTCCCGCGATTACGGAGAGTGTGAAATGGCAGAAATAAAAACCGAACGATTGGACGGCTATCGCCGCTTGGTGGATATTGCGCGCGATCTCGCTTCTACGCTAGACTTGGACGTTTTGCTGGCGCGCATTGTTCGCGCCGCGACAGAAATCAGCGGCGCGGAAGCCGCGTCCATTTTGTTGTACGACGACACTTCGCAACAACTCTATTTTCAAGTCTCGACGAATATGGACGAATCAATCCAAAGCGGAATTCTGGTTCCGTTGGAAGGCAGCATCGCCGGGTGGATCATCAATAATCGCAAGCCCGTCCGCATCACGAACGCCCACGACGATAAACGTTTTTTTTCAAAGGTGGAAAAGGCTACCGGACTCTCCACTCACTCATTGCTGGGCGTCCCTTTGGTGACGAAGAATAAAATTGTGGGTGTGCTGGAAGTAATCAATAAAGTAAATGGAAATTTTAGCGACACAGACGAATCCATGTTGCTGGTGCTGGGCGCGCAAGCCGCAGTCGCCATTGAGAATGCGCGCCTCTTTCAACAATCCGATCTTGTCGCGGAATTCGTCCACGAGTTGCGGACTCCGCTCGCGTCGTTGAGCACCGCCACTTATTTGTTGTTGCGCCCTGAAATGTCTCAGGAGCAACATAACCAAATTGTGACCAACATTCATAACGAAACAATGCGATTGAACGCGCTGGCTTCTTCGTTTCTCGATTTAGCGCGGCTCGAATCGGGGCGCGTCCAATTCCACAAGACGACGTTTGATATCGCCGACTTAATGTACGAATGTAAAGATGTGATGGCGTCCAAAGCCGTCGAAGAAAATATTCAGATCCGCGTCGAATCATCGGAAGGGCTTCCGTTGTTTGAAGCCGACCGCGATAAGATGAAGCAAGTCATTTTGAATTTGATCAGCAACGCCATTAAATACAATCGTCCGAATGGCAGCGTGATACTCCATGCGGATGATCTCGAAGACGATATGAGTATCCGCGTTCAAGATAGCGGCGTGGGCATCCCTGAAGCGTCTCTGCCGCATTTGTTTGAGAAGTTTTATCGCGTGCGTGAGAATGAGTCGCGCGCGGCTGGCACCGGGCTGGGGCTTTCCATCTGCAAGCAGATTGTTCGCGGTCATGGCGGGCGCATGGAAGTAAAGAGCAAAGTCGGCGTGGGAACCGAATTTTTTGTTTTTTTGCCGAAGCCAAAGCGAGTCCCGAGTATCGAAGACGTTGATAATAAGAAAAAAAAGAAATAACGTCGCTGCCATAAAAATCTTACTCGCGTTAAG
>JAVHOY010000126.1:0-3357 GCA_036170295.1 bacterium | reverse complement strand
AGCGCGGAGAGGATGAAGTTAATTCTCAGCAACAGCGTTTCACGCTTTTGAAGTTTGATCAGTTCGCCTTCGTTCACGCCGCTTTTCTTCATCAACGTTCGTTGAATGTTGGGGATGACTTCCCATGTTTGAATGGCGCTGACGACGACCATGCCGATTCCCAAAATATGTTTGATAAGGATGGATAAAGACCATTGCGCGCTGGCGTCCAAAAATCCGTTGTAATGCGGGTTGACGCTCATTTGGAATAAGCCGGTGGCAAGCAACAAGCCCATGCAAAACCACGCGAGCGGTTCAAGGCGTTTTTGAAGCGCGGTGATAAACCTGAGTTGGGCAACCGCATCCAGCGTCCGTTTTGAAGCGGGGAGAACCAGTAAATTGAGCGCGGCGAGGCTTCCGATCCACGTCACGGTTGCAAGCAGATGCAGCCAGTAGATCAGCGCCATGACCCATGAAGCGGGCGTATTCATTATGGAGTAGGGGCGACAGTCGGAACGTCGGTGGGCGTTGCAGGGAAACATTCCGCGAAAGATTGATTGGAACGCCCCGACGATTTTTCGTCTAATTTAGACGCGGCGCTGTATTGATCGTATGCGCCGCAATAATCGCCTTGATCAAACAAGTCGTCGCCGTAACGCATGTAGGAAAAGTCCAAGCGTTGTTGGGCGGTCATGTCGCCATCCCAAATATTGGGGCTGACTTGCTTGAAGTAAGATATTGCCTGAGGCCAGTCGAGCTCCCAAAAGCTTGCGCCGACAATATACATCCGCGCGCCTTCGCGCAATTGAACGGAAGTATTGTCCAGCGGACCAAATCGTTCGGCAAGCGTCAGTTGATAAATGCCGCCTTCGAGGTTGCCTTGTTTGAGAATGAGATTGTTGCCGAAATTTCGCAGCGCAAAATAATACATGCCGTCTACTTGCGCGGTTTTATAAGTCGGGTCAAGTTTGCGGATGATGTCCAGCGCGCTTAAGGCGTTTTGCCAATCTTGCGCGGTGATGAGTTGTTGCGCGCGTTGATAGGCGCTTTCCGCGCCGCTGAAATCGGGCGTGGAGGTAACGGTCGGCGTGGGCGTAGACGTAGGAATCACGCTCAAGACCAAAACTTCGGTGAGTTTTTCTTTAACGCCGGGAAAACTCGCGTCTTTTGCGATGATATATTCGAGGCGTTGTTGCGCGGTTTCAAAACGCCCAAATTGAATATCCACGAGCGCAAATTGATATTGCTCCATGAGTTGCGTTGAGAGAGTCTTCTTCTCTTCATCTTTGCGAGCGTTGATCGCGGAAGCATAACCGCTGTACGAGCCGACGCCAATCAGCAAAAGCAAGCCAAGCGTTCCGATAAAAAAGGAACGCCAGCGCGAAGTTTTTTTAATGGGTTTGATCGGCTGCGTGTCGTCGCTCTTCAACTCAGGCGTAGCGGGCTGAGTCGATTCAAGGTCGTTAGGTTGTGTGTCTTCAAGATTTTCATTCATGAAATAATTATACTTCCCTTTCTCTACCGCACATTTCAAAAAATGGGATGCGGTCAACGCTGAGAATGCGGATTTTGTCGGTATTAAAAACTTCAATAAAAAAAGAGGAAGGGCTGATTTTCAGCCCTTCCTCTTAACGTTTGCTGATGCGCGTTCTATTTCAAAAAGAATGAGAGAACAACAAGCGCCGCAACAAAGAAGCCAGCCAATACGCCGATGCGCGCAAGGTCTTTCTTTGTGTTGGAGTAATCGGGGTTGAATTCAACTGGCGCGGCAGACGCCGCTATCGTTCCACGCTCGATCGGTCTTTTGTTTTTCTTAGCCATTTTATTTCTCCTAATTTTGTAATCGCGCAAAGACAACAATGCGCTGTTTATCAACAAGATATGGATAGCACGAGATCAAAGTCACTGTTGGGCTGCCGGTGGACGCCATCACTTCCACGGCGGTAGGTTCGACGAGAACAGTACGGTCAACGATATAAATGTATTGTCGTTGTTGAGTGTAAACGATAACTTGGTCTCCCGGCACAAGCCGATCTAAATAGCGGAACAATTCGCCGTAAACGTCATCATGCGCCGAGAGAACAACATTCCCATTTTGCCCGGGATCCGCCGAGCCAATGTATTGTCCAACTCCCTTTTTGAGTTGTTCCCAGCCATCGCCTTGCACGATGGGTGCGTCTACCTTCAATGATGGGATTTGAATCCGCACCGCTTGATCTGGCGCGGAAGTTGGGATGGCGATGTTTGCCAGCGATTGAACCATCGGGCGCAGGTGACTTGGAATTTCAGATTCATTCGGCGCGGTATTTCCTTGCGCGTCAGGCGGCGTATGACCCGAAGGAAGTACGACCGCCATCACCAATGGAGTCGGCGTGGGCGTATTGGGATTAAGCGCCGCGACTACTTCCGTATTAAGGGTTCGCAACAAGCCGAGTCCGTTTAGCAACACGCTGATCAAACCGATAACCGCCAGTACTTCAACAGCAAGTAAAACGCGATCCATCCATTTGCGGCGCGGATTGACAGAAGTCGCCTCGGGCGTGGATTCTTTTGGTTCCGCAGTATCCAATATGGGGGCGGACGCTTGCGCGTCGAAATCCAAATCAGGCGCGATGGAAATTACGCGTCCCGTGCGTCGAAAATGTTCCAAGCGTTCTTTGCGAGCGCCGCGTCTTTTTTCGACGAGCAAGCGCCGCAACTCTTCAACGGATAGTTCTTCGGGCTTTTTACGTCTTGCCATAGCGCGAGGATTATACCATTGTCAATTTTTGATACCCTAGTTATAATGTCCACTCGTTCGGGCGGGTAGCTCAGTTGGTTAGAGCATCGCGTTGACATCGCGAAGGTCGTAGGTTCGAGCCCTATCTCGCCCACAGAAAAAAAGCCTCTTCTTGAGGCTTTTTTTGTTTAACTTGATATCTACGAGGTTTCGCTTGGCGTTTCTTATGCGACAGTAAAAACAGTTTCCCATTATCTTTTTGAATACCACAAGTGGGCTGGAGATATACACCCAGTAGATGTGATTAAAGGTAACTGCTCAGGCAAGCGGCGCGACAAAATCAGGCAGGAAGGGCTGATTGGCAAATGCAGATCGCAGAGTGGAAAGAGCCTTCACACCATTTTTGCGGATTCAAGGTGCGCAGGGGATGCGCATTGCATAAACCATGCTCCAATTCATACTGCTGGAAGTAGGACGCCAAGTCATCATGCATGGCGATGCTTCCGCGCTTGGGATGGCATAACTGGTCAAGCGCAATGTGCTGGCGGTGTGCAACCAATTCAAAGTCCCGTTAATCATCATGCCTGTTTCATCAAAATGCGCCGCCTTTTGCGCCGCTTCGGCGCAGGCTGTCGCTTGAACTGTGTCTATCAAAAAAG
>JAVHOY010000125.1:0-3416 GCA_036170295.1 bacterium | reverse complement strand
CCGTTATGCTTGTCGTCTTTTTGATGGCAGGAATAGCAATCTTGCGGTGTGCCTTTGAACACGCCGTTGATATGGCACTGCTCGCATTTCACATCGGCGTGTTTGCCGTCTAATTTGAAGGCGGCAAGGTTGTGATCAAACTTCGCGTCGCTCCAATTACTTGGGTTATGACAAGCCGCGCAATCGGTCCCAAACTTGCCTTGATGCTTGTCGTCTTTTTGATGGCAGGAATAACAATCTTGCGGCGCGGATTGAAAATCGGCAACGGTATGCGCGCCAAGATGACACTTGGAACATTCAAGCGCGGCGTGTTTGCCGTCTAATTTGAAAGTAAACGCTGTGTGCGTGAAATTTTTCTTGCTAAACCGATCCGCCCCGTCGTGACATGCGAGACAACTTGCTCCATAAGCAAGGACGTGCGTATCCATAAAAGCCGCGTCCAATTGGCGATGGCAAGTGTCGCAAGTGTTGAGCGCGAACTTTGCCGCGCCGTCTTGATGACAATCTTTACAAGTAAACGCCGCGCCCGAAGCCATTTTTTGATGACCATTCAGCGAAAACCCCAGCGCCTCATGCGGAAAATTATTTCCTCCCAAATCCGTCAGCGCGGCAGACGCTCCGCGATGTTCGGGATGACATGCGCGGCAAGCAAGCTTGGGATTGTTCTTTGCGATTGCGCCGTGCAATTGATTCGCGTCCGCCATCTGCCCGCGAATATCTGCGTGACAATCCACGCAACGATCCGCCATTGTAGCCGCGTCCCACGGCGCGGTATGGCACGCCGAACATGCGCCGATTTGCGCGTGAGCATTAACGCCGCCAAGCGTATCGCCAGATTTCGCATTCAAATCGCCCGCAGAAAACATTTGACTTCCGCTGGCAAACGCAACGCCTACAATTGCAAAAAAAGTAATCAGTGTGGCAATTAAACCCGTGCTCGTTAAACATCCAAATTTAGTGTTTTGCATGACGTCCCCCTATTTCAAAAGTGTGGCGTAATAAATCGCTCCGCCAATATGCGCGAAAGCCGAAACAAATAACGCCATGCCAATCGGAATATGAATGGTATGCCAAAGAGCCATAATTTGCCGCGCTCGTCTTAATGCCGCCTCAGGAAGCGCGCCCTCGATTTCCATACCGTCTAGCGTGCGGGGAATGCGAGTGAAAATATAGCGCCCGATAATTCCGCTAAAAACAATGATGACGGTCAAGAGCGTCACCGCGCCCGCCAAACCGTTGAACTTCCACGAAGTATGCAGCAAAACCATATAAGGTCCCACCAACCCGGTAAAAATATGGAATTGAAGCCAAAAAGACATCTTTCCCCAATTTGCGCTGCGAGAGCGTTTGCGCAAGCTGTAAAGGATTTCGGTCATTAGCATAAAAATAAATCCAAGGATGCCAAGCGAGTGACCCAACAATTCGCCTGCGGCGGGAATCTTCTGCGTGAAAAAGATTACCGTTGCATACATCGCCGTTATGACGATCCCCGCAAAGAAAGCCCACCAAAGTTCCGCGTTAGTACGAAGCATGATCCATTCTCCTCTTGCATTTTTTATAGATTGCTCTAACGAATAAACCTACCGCAAAGAAAAATCCTTTTGAGATTTTTCGGGCAATCGCGGCAAGCGAATACACTTATACGGCAATCGCGACGCGCCACTTCAGCCAAAAATCGGCGATGATGTCCGCGATGGGCGCGTTGGGTTTCATCAATGCGCTGCGGATGGGCGTAATATCCGCGCCGTTCGCAATCATCTTTTGCAGCGGAAAAGAAAGTTTTTGGTCGCCGAGCAAAACCGCGCCGATCAATTTTTTCTCGCCGATGAGTAAGCGCACATGATTTACGTCAAAGCCGCTTTGCGCGGCGATGGTTTCGGGCAGTTCGCGCCACGTTTCGCTGTCGCCGCGCGCAATGCCGATAATATCCGCGTCGCGTCCGCGCCCCACCGCGCCGATGATCGTCGCGGTCAGTCCCGCTAAGCGCGTCACATTAAATGGAGCGGATTTTAGATAAGCGGATTTTCGTCCCGCCATATTCAAGCCCGCCGTATAGCCTTGATCGCGCGCGGGATTCCACAAACTATCCAAAGCCGAAAGTCCCGTCAACGGATCAAAAACCTGCGCGACGTCGCCCGCCGCGAAAATATCAAGAGCGCTGGTTTGCAAATGTTCATCCGCCAAAATTCCGCGATCTGTTTTCACGCCCGTTCCCTGAACCAGTTCAAGACACGGGCGAACGCCGATGGCATACGCGACCACGTCGCATTTAATAGTTTGCTTGTCTTCTAAACGCACTCCGACAACGCGATTTTTCTTTTCGAGAATCTCAACCAATTCGGCGTGATAATGCAACTCCACGCCTTCGGCTTGCAAGCGACCTTCCACCACTTTTGATTCGCGCTCGTCGAGCACATTGCTCCAATATCTATCGCCGCGCAAAAGATAATGAACGTTCATGCCGCGCGCAAGCAACCCTTCCGTTAATTCAAGCGCGGTAATTCCGCCGCCGACGACCACCGCCGTTTTTCCAGCCCTCGCCCACTTAAGAATATTTTTTGCGTCCGCCATGTCGTCTAGTTTCACCACGCCTTCAGATTTAGCGCCGGGAACATCCAGACGCAAAGCGCGCGAGCCGACAGCAATCAACAATTTGCTGTACGTCAAATGTTTGCCTCCCACAACCACCTTATGTTCCGAAGACAAAATACGCTCGACGCGCCCTTTGAGAAAACTAAAATTCAATTTTTTATAATCTTCTTTTGCGCGCGGATATAACGCCTTATCGTGAATTTCGCCCGTTAGATAATATGCGAGACCGGGTCGAGAATAATATCCATACGGGTCGTCGCTGACCATGACGATCTCGCTCGATTTATCCACCGAGCGAATCGCTTCAACCGCCGCAAACCCAGCCACTCCCGCGCCGATAATAATGTGTCTCATGCGTCCCTGCCTTCAAATAGATCGGTCTGCATAAAACGCAACACCCCGCGCGGACAACGCGCCACGCACTCGCCGCAAGTCAAGCACTCGCTGTGGATAATCGCCTCGTTGCGCCAGACATGCTCGCGCACATCAATCCCAACGGGACAGTTATACGAACAAATGCCGCATTGCACACAGCGCGACGATTCAGAAACAACATGCCCAGATGAAAGCACAGCATGATGAGTAGCGTCCTTCTTAAAAATATCCAAAAATGCCACAACAGCCTCCGCTCAATGGTCAAACAAAATATACTAAAATATCGTTTCATACGAACTAAACTTCAAGCCCCGACCTGGCTTCATTGTAAAATACTCGTTCAAACCTGTAAAGCAAAACCGCGCGCAAACAGCCGATATATCTTACATAAGCGCAAAGCGCCGACTTGACGAAAAGAAGCGAAAAAAGATAAGCGGCTTGCGCCACAC
>JAVHOY010000124.1:10250-15440 GCA_036170295.1 bacterium | reverse complement strand
GTCAACTGTCCCGCTTGGATCGGCACAGCCGCGCTCGCCGCGTCCATCGCGCCGCCGCCGCCCTTGCCCGCCATCATCGGCACAGGACTGTTTTCATAGAAGTTGATGCTCTGGATATCGCCGAGCGAAATGCCCGCCGCGTCCGCCAATTCCTGCGCTTGCTTCTTCGCATCTTCAACGGCTTTCGCGCGCGCTTCCTTTACCGCAGCAGATTTATCCGCCACATCAAATTGAATGCTGTTGATGCTGTTCGCGCCCGCGCTGACGACTTCGTCCAGCAACTTGCCAAGACCGTCAATCTTTCGCACGGTCACATACACGGTGTTGTCTACCATATAAGTTGATCCGCTGACTTTTCCATCGGGAGTATATTGCTGCGAAGGATAGATGCTAAAGTTAGTGGTGCTAATATCCTTCACCGCCACACCGGCTTTCTTAATCGCGTCTGTCACTGCGGTTGTGTTCGCCGTGTTCGCGCTGACCGCATCCGCAGCGGTAGGCGATTCAGTATGCACACCGATATAAATATAAGCAATATCGGGAGTCAAATAAGATTGTCCCACGCCGTTCACATTCAACGTGCGAACGACTGGTTGCGCCGCTTGATTGATCGTCGTCGGACCGCAAGCGCTCAACGCCAGCGTAAGAGCCAGAACTGCAAAAACTAAAAATTTTGTACGCATTTTGTTCTCCTTTTGGTAACGTATGATTTGTCTCTTTCAAGACGTTTCGCTATAAAAAAAGTTCCCTTGTATTTTAGTTCAATAGCGACTAAAATTTTGGGACAAATGTTCTACGAAGCGCCGCTCCTGTGAAAAAAAAATATTAATTTATGCAATAAGCGGCGACGAGAAACCATGCCCATAGACTATCAGCAAATTTACACGCAAATCAAAGCCATCGGCGCAGGCGCGCAAGAAAGAAAAAAACGCCGCGAAGAAGCGCAAGCGAAAGCCCGCGAACTTCTCGCCTATTATGATTCTCAATTAGATGTGCTCCGCGCCAAAGTGGATGCCGCCCGCCAAAGCGACCCTAACATCCGCTGCGCCGCCCCGCTGACCGAATCTCTCGCGTCTTCCTTCCCCGCAGTTGACTCTGCGGCGCAAGCGACTCTCATCGCCGCAGACGGATCGCAGATTCCAACGGATAGACACGCCGCAATTCAATACTTTGTCATCAACGTCGGCGCGATCGCCATGCAAGTCGGCTCTGGCGCCACGCCTGAAATATTCACAGAGACCAAACTGCAAATGCTCGACGAATTTGAAGATACCTACTTCAGCGAAAGTCAAGTGGCATTGCAGCGCGATATTGCCGAGCGCAAGAAATTATTAGAAGTCGCAAAAAATTATTCAGGCGTCATCATCGCGCTGACAGAAGGTCAACTGGAACTTTGGGGCGCAACTGATTCTGATAACGGCAAAGATTTTGAAAAAAGTTTGCAGGATTATTTATCCGCGCTCAAAGAGATGGAGAAGCGCAAGATCATCACATCGGGCTATGTGGATAAGCCCGGCGCAAACTGGCTCATGCGTCTGCTCGAAATTGCCAGCGCGCCAGCGGATCTGAAAGAATTAAAAAAATATCATCCCTTGTTGGGCGCAACGGATTTATGGTTATTCAGCCAAATTCTCGGCAAACATGAACGCTCCGCTATTTTTGCGCTCAAAGCAAAATCTGCCGAAAAATATACGGACTCGCTTTCAATTCATTTTTTCTATCTCAATGTCGGCGATAAGAAAAAACCAAAGATCGCGCGGGTGGATGTTCCCTTGTGGGTCGTGAATGATTCGCAAGCGCTGAACAACTTGCACGCCGCATTAATTCAACAAGCGGAAATATTGGGCGACGCGCCCTTTCCATATTTATTGCATCGCGCGCATGAGATCGCCGTTGTCTCGCGCCAAGAAAAAGAACAAATTGACCAGCTGCTCGCGCTTGAAATTAGAAACAGCGGCGACGAAGTCGGAGAAGTTTCAGGCAAGCAAATCGCCAAGAATTCAATGAGCAGAAAAAGGTAACGCGACATGAATGTCGCGTTACGAAAAAGGAATCAACCATGACTCAACAAATCGAAATCGGACGTTTGCTGAGCGCGGGCACAACAGGCTTTGTCGCTGGTTGCCGCGTTTCGCAATTGACAGCGCCAGCCTTTGGCGCATTGGTTCGCGCGCAGTTGGGCGAAGGCTATCAAGTCTATGGGATCATCCACGACATTCACATTGAAGACGACGGGCTGGTGCGCCAACTCGTCACCGCCGACCATGTCAGCGAGGAAGTGATGCGCGATAATCGCGAGCGGAGAATCGTACCGGTGGAGATGTCCGTTTTGGCGGTGGGATTCCAACAGGGCGAGAAAATCCATCACCTGCTGCCGCCGCGCCCGCCGCTGAGTTTGGACGTGATCTATTTATGCAACGATGACGACATAAAAAAATTCACGTCGGCGGGCAGGTTTGGATACTTCCGCCACATTTTGCAAAACAAAGAAATTCCCATCGGCGAAGTCCTCGCCGCGCATCTGACGCAGGCAAGCGCCGCGCATGGCGCGGGCGGCGCCGCGTGGAAAGAAAAAGCCGCGCAAGAACTCATCACACTATTGCGCGACGATTACCCGACGCTCATGTCCGTGCTTGGCGCGTTGAGCGAAATTGCTTGATGCGCGCGGAAATTATCTTCGACGCAAAAGCGACGCTCGGCGAAAGTCCCGCGTGGGATGCAAGAACGCAATCGCTTTTTTGGGTGGATATTCTTCAAAAGAAAATTTATCGGGACAAAGACATCCTCGCCGAATTGGATTCTTTCATCGGGTGTTTAGCGCCGTCTGCAAATGGGACTCTCATCCTCGGTTTGCAGCGCGGACTTGCTTCCTTCGATTTTGATTCGCGTCACATAACGAATCTCATCTCGCTTGACGAGCCAACCATCAATCGCATCAACGACGGCAAATGCGACCCTGCCGGTAGATTCCTCTTCGGCACAATGGACATAAACGAAAAAGAATCCTGTGGTTCTTTATATTCCTTTGACGGTAAACAAGTAACGCGCTTGCTCGAAAATATCCGCATCTCCAACGGACTGGCGTGGAGCGTTGACCATAAAACTTTTTATTACATTGATACGCCCACGCGCCAAGTCCAAGCCTTTGACTATGATCTCGCCACCGGACAAATCGCCAACTCGCGCGTTGCGATTCGCGTCCCCGAATCGCTCGGCTTCCCCGACGGCATGACCTCCGACATGCAAGGCAACTTGTGGATTGCGATGTGGGGCGGAGCGCAAATCACAAAATGGAATCCGAACACGGGCAAACTTCTCGAACAAATTTCTGTGCCTGCATTGCAAACTTCATCGTGTGTGTTTGGCGGTAAAGATATGAACGAACTCTACGTCGCCTCTGCAAGAGTGGGCATGAGCTCCGCAGACTTAAAAAAATATCCGCTCTCAGGCGGGCTGTTCAAAGCGCTTACAAACGTCGAGGGAATGCAGACGTTTGAGTTTAGACAAAATACCTAAATTGGATTCGCAGCGCGCCATCAGTTAAGTTCTATAGAAAGCGCTGTACAATCTGGCAATGGAAATTTCTGAACGACAACAACGCTGGCGCTCGCTCAACATTCTTACGCCGCAAAAACTCGCGCTCGCGCACCATATTCTGGATGAGATTCGCGCGGGCAGCGACGTGATGCGCGCGCTGAGAAGCTATCCGCTGGAAGACGGCGCGGGCTATTTGACCAAAGCCGCGCTCGTCGCCGCGTATCATCAAATGGTGGAGGCGGGAACTATCGCGGCAGATCAATCTCTGCTGGAAAGTATCCGCATGAAACCGATGCGTACGCTTTCGGGCGTGACGACGGTGACTGTGTTGACAAAGCCGTACCCATGTCCGGGCAAGTGTATTTTTTGTCCCACCGATGTGCGTATGCCCAAGAGCTATTTGCCCGACGAACCCGGCGCGATGCGCGCGCTGGAACATGAGTTTGATCCCTACAAGCAAGTCCATGCGCGGATTCGCGCGCTCGAAAATTTGGGTCATCCCACCGATAAAATTGAGTTGCTGATTCTCGGCGGCACATGGTCTTCGTATAAACGCGATTATCAGGAATGGTTTGTCAAGCGTTGTTTCGATGCGATGAACGCCCTCACCCCAACCCCTCTCCCAGAGGGAGAGGGACAGATGCTCACACAAGCGCAAGCCATCAACGAAACTGCGGCTCATCGCAACGTGGGATTGGTCATCGAGACTCGTCCCGATGAAATTAATCCCGACGAACTTAAATGGCTGCGTCATCTCGGCGTGACTAAAGTTCAAATGGGCGCGCAAAGTTTTGACGACCATATTTTGGAAATCAACAAACGCGGGCATGACGTGGAATCCACGCGCCAAGCCACTGCCTTGTTGCGCGCCGCCGGCTTCAAAATTGTTTTGCATTGGATGCCGAATTTGCTTGGCGCGACTCCACAATCAGACCGCGAAGATTTTGCGCGGATGTGGAACGACTTCTGCCCCGATGAAATCAAAATTTATCCCAATCAATTATTGGCGAACGCCGAGTTGTACGAATATTGGCAGCGCGGAGAATTTCATCCATACGCGACCGATGATTTGGTGAAATTGATCGCGGACGTTAAGCCGACCATTCCGCGCTACTGCCGCGTCAACCGCGTCATCCGCGACATTCCCGGCAACAACGTGGTGGAAGGAAATACGCGCACGAGTCTGCGTCAAGATATTCAAGCGGAAATGACGCGACGCGGAACGCAGTGTCAATGTATCCGCTGCCGCGAAGTGCGCGGCGCGACCGTTGATTCTGGCGAAATGCGCCTTGACGATTTTGTGTATCAAGCGGGTTCAGCCGAAGAACATTTTATTTCATTTGTCACAGCCGACGATAAGATAGCGGGCTTCGCGCGTTTATCGCTGCCCGCCAAAAATTCCCCGCCGACGGGCATGTCCGATCTGGATAACGCCGCGCTCATCCGCGAAGTGCATGTCTACGGACAATCGCTCGCCGTCGGCGCGGAGCAAAGCGGCGCCGCGCAACATCAGGGACTTGGCGCTCGTCTGCTCGAAGAAGCGGAAAGAATTGCGCGTGAAAATAGATTCAAAAAACTCGCCGTCATCGCCGCTGTGGGAACGCGCTATTACTACATCCATCGCGGCTTTAATCGCGGCGAGTATTATTTGGT
>JAVHOY010000124.1:4751-10150 GCA_036170295.1 bacterium | reverse complement strand
ACTTGAAAACAAAACATTGGATTGTATTCCTTCTGCTCGGCGCAATTTGGAGCTCGTCATTTCTCTGGATCAAAATCGCAATCGCCGAGTTAGGTCCCACCACCTTGGTTGCCTATCGAGTTCTATTCGGGCTTTTATTTGGCGTCATTGTCCTCATCGCTCAACGCGCGCCAATGCCGCGCACGTTGAAAGAAGCGGCGCCGGTATTGATCTTGGGCGTCAGCAATGTTGCCATTCCATTTTTCCTCATTTCATGGGGCGAGAAAAGTATCGACTCAGGCGTCGCCGCCATCCTCGACGCAACCGTTCCGCTCTTTACCATTTTGCTGGCGCACTTTCTATTGCGCGACGACAAGATGACCGCGCCCAAAGTCGTCGGCTTATTGATGGGATTCGCAGGCGTTGTCACGCTCATGAGCAAAGACGTCGGCGCGTCGTCCAGTTCCATCCTTGGACAAATCGCGGTTGTGGTCGCGTGCATGTTTTATGCGGGCAGTTCCATCTACGCGCGCAAATTCACCGAAGACACGCCCGGGATTTTGCGAAGCGTAGGACCTTTGCTTTCATCCACTGCAATCATGTGGGCGGGCGCTTTCGCTTTTGAAGCGCCCGTAAAAATCCCCGCGCTGCCCATCACATGGATCGCCCTCATTTGGCTGGGCGTGCTTGGTTCAGGCGTTGCCTTCGTCATGAATTACTATCTCATCCATGAAATCGGACCTACGCGCACCACGATGGTGACCTATCTTTTTCCGCTCGGCGGCGTAACGCTCGGCGTAATTTTTTTGCATGAAAAAATAACTTGGCAAATCCTCGCGGGCGCCGTATTAATTGTCGCAAGTCTTGCCGTTACAAACTGGAGAATAAAAAACTCATGAACGAAAATCATCGCTCAGGTTTTGTCGCGGTTGTGGGTCGCCCGAATGTGGGCAAGTCTACGCTCGTCAACGCGCTGCTCGGTCAAAAAGTCGCGGCGGTTTCTCCGCGCCCGCAAACCACGCGCCGCCGTCAACTTGGAATTCTCACCGTTGAAAACGCGCAAATCGTTTTTGTAGATACGCCGGGAATTCATCAAGCCAAACACAAACTCGGCGAGTTTCTCAACTACGAGGCTGAAGAATCTTTGCATGGCGTAGATGCGATTCTCTGGCTTGTGGATTCATCGTCCGCGCCGACAGAAGACGACATCCGCATCGCTGGATTGCTTACCCAAATCGCGCGACAGATTCCCACCTTGCTGATTCTCAACAAAGCGGATTTGCTCGCGCCCGAAGAGGAGTCGCTTCGCGCGGAAGAATATTCCAAATTGTTGAGCAAAGTTGAAGCGCAGAAAATTTCCGCGTTGAAGCGCATCGGCTTAGGCGAATTGATCGAGACGCTGATCAACATTCTGCCCGCGCGCCCATCCGAATATCCCGAAGAACAAATTACGGATTCATACGAGCGCGACATCGCCGCCGATTTAATCCGCGAGGCGTGTTTGATTCAACTGCGCGACGAAGTGCCGCATAGTTTAGCGGTGCGCGTGGACGAGTTCAAAGAACGCGAGAACGGCATGGCGTACATCGCCGCGACGATTTTTGTCGAGCGCGAATCGCATAAGGGCATCGTCATCGGCGAAGGCGGCAAGATGATGAAGTCTATTGGCAGCGCGGCGCGCAAAGAAATTGAGGAGATGGGCGGGAGAAAAGTTTTCCTTGAACTGCGCGTCAAGGTTTCTAAAGATTGGCGCGACAATCAAAATATGCTCAATCAGTTTGGGTATATAAAAAGAAAATAATGATATGTCATTGCGAGGAGCCGTTCTTTGGCGACGAAGCAATCTCAACCTTTGTGAGAGATTGCTTCGGGCGAAGAACAAGAGCGCCCTCGCAATGACATGAAACTATCTTCCCTTAAGCGGCATAAAGCCCTCCCCCAGCGCTTCGTGCGCCACGCCAATGACCATGAATGCGTCGGGGTCAATTTCATTCACAATGGCTTTGAGCGTCGCCACTTCAGCGCGAGAGATGACGCAATATAAAACGGGACGCGCTTCGCCCGTATAGGCGCCTGTGCCGTTAAGCACGGTGACGCCGCGCTCCATATTTTTTAACACAGTGGCGGCAATCTCATGCACTTTGCTGGTTACGATCATGGCGGTGCGCGCTGTCGTTCCGCCTTCCAGCACGGTCTCGGAAACAAGCCCGCTGACGTATAAAGTGATCATCGCATACAGCGCTTGCTTCCATCCAAAGACAAAGCCCGCCGCGAGAATCACGCCCGTATCCACCATCAGATAACTTTGCGTCATCGAAACTCCGCGCCAGTGATTGAGAATCCGCGCGAGAATATCCGAGCCGCCGCTGGTGCCGCGCGCGCGATAGACCAAGCCATAGCCAATGCCGCCGACAATCGCGCCGTATAACGCATTGAGGAAAATATCGCCTTGCAGGTCGTTGATCAAAACTTGCGAGTAGCTCGTAAACAGCGGAATTTTCAAGAGCAAGTCGGTGAACAGCGAATAGGCGAGGATGGCGAGCGCCGTCCGCATGGCAAATTTCAATCCGCCCAAAAAACGCCAGCCCAAAATAAAGAGCGGGATATTGCCGATGAGAATCATCATGCCAATGCCAATGGGCAACTTTGGGAACGAGTGCGCGACGATCTGCGCGATTCCGCTCACGCCGCCCGAAGCGAGATTTGCGGGGATAAAAAACAAGCGCAAGGCAATCGCCTGTATCAAACTGGAAAATGCAATCACAACATAATCGCGAATGGCGGGGAGATGTTTTTTCATAGGGCGATTTTACTTTGTTTTCTTTACGGCAAAATACGCGCTTAAATTAAAAAGGCTGGATGAGACGCCCAGCCTTGCTTTGTGCATTGTTGTTTTATGCCGAAAGCGCAAGTTCCGCGATCAATTCTTGCGGCAAGGAAATTGGCGAAAAGAGGCTGGCGGGAAACAAATAATCCTCGCCCGATTCGTCAATGACGCGGAGCATTTTATGGCTTTCCGCTTCTTTATCTGGAATGATCTGATAAATTTTTCGCGGTTCCAAAGAGGCTTCGTAGCCGTTATTTTTTAGACACACTATAAATTGAGCGGTTGAATTTATATTCATTTTATTTTCCAATAATTTGCTTTACTTTAATATCGCGTTTTCCAATGCCATGCGCTTCATACCAGTGAACTTCGGCTAAGCACGTTGTATTATCTGGCAATCGAACAGCGGCAAAGCCTTTGAGTTTTCTCCAGCGACCTTTGCCATGTTTTTTCTGTAATCGTTCCAAATCGCGAATTGAATTTCCGACGGCAATAATTTCAATTTCGGTAATTTCGCCAATAACTTCTATCTCTTCATTCCACATGGTAATTTTATTATACCGCTTTCACCTTTGGTACAATCACGCCCTATGAAAATAAAAAATTGGCAATTCTGGCTTGGCGTAATCATTAGCGTCGTCTTCATTTGGATTTCTCTGCGCGGACTCAAACTTAATGAGTTTTGGTCTACGGTTCAAAAAGCAAATTACCTTTGGCTCATTCCGGGAATTACCGTGTACTTCATCGGCGTATGGGTGCGGGCGTGGAGATGGCATTACTTGCTCAAACCTATCAAAGAAATTCCCACGAAGACCATGTTTCCCATCACGACGATTGGATACATGGGCAACAATATTTATCCCGCGCGCGCCGGAGAAGTATTGCGCGCCGTGATTCTCAAACGCAAAGAAGGCGTACCGGTTTCCGCTTCGCTGGCGACCATCATCGTGGAAAGAATTTTTGACGGCGTAGTGATGCTGGCGTTTATATTTGTCAATTTATCCGAGCTGGCAAAGTTGACGGGAGCGTCGGGTTTTGTGGGAAATATTCAACAGGTAGCGATCATCGGCACGGGAGTTTTTCTTGGCGCGTTGCTTGTCTTTCTGCTCGCGGCAATGTTCCCGCAGGTCACGGCGAAAATTGGATTTTGGTTTATCGAGCGCTTTACGCCGAAGAAATTACATGAAAAAATTGTCGGCATTATGCACAAGTTTTTGGACGGGCTCGCTTCGCTGCGTTCGCCGTTTAATGTGTTGATGGTTTTCTTCACTTCAGTCATTATCTGGTTATTGGAAACGGGAAAATATTGGTTCGTCATGCACGCGTTTAATTTCAATGTCAGTTTCTTCGCGTTGATGTTGATGAACGGAATTGTGAATCTCGCCACCACCATTCCCTCCGCGCCCGGCTACATCGGCACGTTTGACGCGCCCGGCATCGCCGTGCTCACCGCGTATGGCGTAGATCAAGCCACCGCCGCGGGATATACGCTCACGCTGCACGTCGCGCTCTGGTTGCCGATCACTTTGCTCGGCGCGTATTACATGACGCGCGAAGGCATCAAGTGGAGCGAAAACATCCGCGCTGAAATGGAAAATCAAGAGTCGGCGTAAGAAAATTTTTGTCCCAGTTGAATAAAAGGCGCTTCAATATATCGCCATGAAATATGAGCGAAGCCAAACGTCAAAACAGTTTGAACAAAAAATTGCGTCGTCATGTTTTTGAACAAAAGATACGAAACGATCATAAAGAACATGTGAAATAAATAGATCGAATAACAGCGCACGCCGAGATAACGCAACAAAGCGAAGTTCAAAACGCGGCTTTCCTGATTTGATATTGAGCGAACGTAAATCAAAGTCAGCAAACATCCGAAAGCCAGCGCGACAAACGACATCCCAAACGAAAGCCAAATCAACGCGGGCAACGCCGCCTTCAATGGAATTAGAATCGCCAACAACGCCAGCGTAAGCGATTCTAATTTTTTAATTCTCGCGGATAAAAAAGAAATCGTATTTTTAGAAGACAGAAGAAGCGCAAGCGCCAATCCGACGCAAATCCCATCAAGCCTTGTAGGAGTGAATTCCCAAATGCCAATTTTTGTATTCAACATCAAAGCCAGCCGCAGAAATGGAGAGACGCCAATGTATGCCGCGAGAAGATATATCAAATATTTGCGGTTGGATAATAAATAAAAAAGGATCGGACCGACGGCGTAAAACTGTTCCTCAACGGCGATAGACCATAGCGGATAAAGAGCTGGGTGAATTGCAGTTCCGCGACCTCCCCAAAAATTGAAGATGAAGAAAACGAAACTCCAGTACGGCGCTTTGGAAAACGGTCCGCGCACAAGCAGGTAAGTTAGCGTCAAAATCAAATAGTACAGGGGCCAGATTCGCAAAATTCTTCTAACATAAAAAGCCCTAACGCCTGAAAGGTTGCCGCCGATCTTAAGCAAAATTTGCCCAATCAAAAAACCTGAGATCACAAAGAAGAGATCAACCCCGTAGCTCAAAAGCTCCAACAAGTTAATCTGCGCTTTAGAGAACGACGCCGCCATCGGCTGAGCGACCCAGTGAAAAATAATCACCGC
>JAVHOY010000124.1:2672-4651 GCA_036170295.1 bacterium | reverse complement strand
ATCGCCGACGACGTTCACGAAACGCGGCGCAACGCCCGCTTGATGCTTTCCACGCTGGATAATGTGGAGGTGGTTGCCATCGCGGCAAACGGACGACAGGCGGTAGAGATGGCGCGGGAACATCGTCCCGATATTGTCGTTCTGGATGTCAACATGCCAGAGATGGACGGATTGACCGCGTATAACCATATTTTGCAGATGTATCCCGACACGGCTTGCATCATCATCTCCGCAGAGAGCGACGCGGCGACATTGAACGCGGCGGAAGCGCTTGGGGTGCAGGCGTATTTGAATAAACCTTTTACGATTGAAGAATTGGAAATCGCCGTCAAACATGTCTGCGCGCGTCTAAACGAACTGCGCGTAAAAAATCCGCGACTAGAACTTGAACGGCTTGCGTTTGAATATTCCAAAGCCAGACGCGCGGACGATGAATCCGCGCAGGTTTTTGAACAGTTGGCGCAAGACCCGCAATGCAATCTCCGCTGGCTCAAAACGCTGGCGATGATTTATGTGATTCGGCAGGAGTGGGGTAAACTCAAATCTCTCGCAGAAAGACTCGAGCGCGGGAATAAATAAAGTATCGCTTAGTATGTCACCCTGAGCGATAGCGAAGGGTCTTGACTTCAGTCGTAGAGATTCTTCGCTACGCTCAGAATGACATTTCGCAAGGCGATGTAACTAATCTCAAAAATTTCGGAGAAGATGAATGAAAATTGCAATCATCGGGGCTGGATATGGCGGCATGGTTGCCGCTTATGATTTAAGAAAAGCAGGACATGAAATCACTATTTTTGAATCTGCCGATTATGTCGGCGGGTTGGCAAGCGGATTCAAAGAACCGCATTGGAATTGGTCGGTGGAAAAGTTTTATCATCATTGGTTTCAAAGCGATTCGGAAATGTTGGGACTCATCCGCGAATTGGGGTTGGAAGACAAGGTGCGTTTCCCGCGTCCGCTGACGGTGATGCTGTACAAAAACAAATGGTATCCCTTTGACTCAATTCTCAACGCGCTGAAATTTCCCGGACTTGGGTTTGGTCTCAACAAAATCAGATTCGGCTTCGTCGGGCTGTATCTGCGTCTGACCAATAATTGGCGCGCGCTGGAGCAAGTCACCGCCGACGAGTGGATGTTGAAATACGCGGGCAAACAAGTCTACGAGCAGATGTGGAAGCCGCTGCTGATTGGCAAGTTCGGTCCGTTTTACAAGGATGTCAACATGGCGTGGATGTGGGCGCGAATCCATGCGCGCACTACGCGGCTGGGAACTTTTGAAGGCGGATTCCAAAAGTTCGCGGATATTTTCGCGGAGAAGTTGCGCGCACAGGGAGTCGAGATTCGTTTGGGCGCGAGCGTAGCTTCCATCAAAAAAGGGGCGCGCGGTTTAAGCGTGGATGGCGAAGCCTTTGATAAAGTCTTGGTCACGTCGTCGCCGAATCTGATGGCGAAGTTATGCCCTGATCTTCCTGAAAATTATTTGAAAGGGCTGCTCAATCTCAAATCTATGGGCGCGGTGGTGATGACGCTGTCGCTGAAACAGGAATTATCAAAACAAGGTTATTACTGGTTCAACGTGCCAAAGGATGAAGGCTATCCATTTTTGGCGTTGGTGGAACATACGAATTTTGTCTCAAAGGAAAATTTCGGCGGCGATCATATTATCTACGCGGGCGATTATTTGGAATTGGGTCACGAATATTTTTCGATGAGCGACGAGCAATTGCTGGAGAGGTTCATCCCCGCGTTTCAAAAATTCAATCCTGAATTCTCGCGCGAGTGGGTCAAGAAGATTTGGGTCTTCAAAACCAATTACGCGCAGCCTGTGCCGTTGGTGAATCATTCCAAGAATATCCCCGAAATTCAAACGCCGATTGACGGCTTATACTTCGCTTCGATGAGTCAGGTTTATCCCTGGGATCGCGGCACGAACTTCGCGGTGGAAATTGGACGCAAAGCCGCGCGAATGATGAAATAAA
>JAVHOY010000124.1:0-2572 GCA_036170295.1 bacterium | reverse complement strand
ATTCTGTTGCGCGTGGGCGTGAAGGGTGAAAACGCGGTGGAAGTTGGTCAGCGTTTGTTGAAAAAATTCGGCGGCATCAGCGGGTTGCACCGCGCTTCGATGAACGAGCTCATGGCGCAGCACGCCATCGGCGAAGCGAAAGCCGCGCAGATCAAAGCCGCGATCGAGTTGGGCAGAAGGCTGACGCTTGAATCGCCCGCCGAACGCCCGTCTATTAATTCTCCCGCCGACGGCGCGGCGTTGCTACAATATGAAATGTCCGCGCTGGAGCAGGAACATCTGCGCGTGATTTTATTGGATAGAAGGAATCGCGTTTTGGAAACGGTGGAAGTTTATAAAGGCTCGGTCAATTCTTCGCAGGTGAGAGTTGGGGAATTATTCAAGGATGCGATTCGCGTAAACGCATCGGCAATTGTTGTGGCGCATAATCATCCCAGCGGCGATCCTACTCCCAGCCCCGATGATGTTGCCGTCACTCGCGCAATTGTTCAGGCGGGCAAATTGTTGGATATTGACGTGCTTGATCATTTGGTCATTGGTCAAGGCAAATGGGTTTCGCTCAAAGAACGCGGACTTGGATTTAACGTTTGAACGTTACGAACTTCCCTTCACGCCAAACCCAACAAACTCCCCCGTAAAATTTTCATACTCGATTTTTGATTCGTCCACACGCGACATGCGCGGACCTTGTTTGACCATTTCGATAAATTGCTCAACTTGCGCCGCCGTTCCTTCCGCGATGGATTCGACGGTATCGTACCCCACGTTACGCACCCAACCCGTCACGCCGATTCGCGCCGCGTAGAATTCCACATGCGCGCGGAATCCCACGCCTTGCACGCGTCCTTTGACCCAAATATGAACGCGTTTATTTTCCTGCATTTTTTCTCCGTTGACGCAGCAGATCAACGGCGCCCCAAATTGGCACGACCAACGCCAACGCCATGATCAACATGAAGGGCGAAAGATTGCGTAACGCAACGCCCGCCGTGTTTTGCCCCAACACTTCTTCGCGCCAGCGTTTATCTAATTGAGAAAGCGGAATACCCAGCGCGCGCGTCGCGCCGAGTTCGCAACTTAGCCCGTCGCTGTACGCGCCCATCAAACGCGAGAGTCCCGTCACGCCGTTGGTCTGGCGGATGTAGGTCACAAAAGATTGCGATTGAGCGTACGCCAAATACGCGCTGCCAGAGTCGGGAGGAAACGTCGCGCACAAATCCGCAAACGGAATTAACGAATCATTTTGACTGGCGAGTTCGAGCGCGTGTTTGTAATCGGGGTTGGCGTAACTTTCCATCATTGAAGCCGCGCCTTCGATGAGCCACGCGGGTTGAAGCGCGTAATTTTCGCCGAGCGCGCGATACAACATCACATGCGCCAACTCGTGCGGAATTTTCGTTTGCATATCCACAACCTGACTCGAGTCGGGCGCGATGGCAACCAACACAACGCCGATCTGCGGCGCGGCATGTCCGCCAACCCATGCTTGACCGCCGAGCGCCAACGTATCTTGCAAATCGGTCGCATTGGAATAAATATAAATATTAATTGGCTCGGTCAATGAGACGGCGATAAATTCGCGCATGGCAAGCATGCCCGCCGCCGCAGAGTCTAACGCCGCCGCGCCAAAGAGATCGTCGCCCGCGTACCAATGCACGGTCACGTTTGCGCGCGTCATTTCGCGCCACGGAAAACGATTGTCGTTATAAGAAAAAGTATAAGGGGAACTCGTGTAAGTTTTTCCGTCGGCGAGCGTGGCTTGAAACCAAAACACAACCTCGCTAAACGGCGGGATGATGTTCAACGCGGCGTTGTAAGCGAAACTGACCGTCCCATCTTGCGCGGCTTGCAAATTTTCAACGCGCGTGATTTGCTCGTTGATTCCGCGAAACAGCAGCGAGATTTGTTGGATGGACTGCGCGGATTTAACCTGCGCGCGGAAAGTGATCGTCTGCCCGAAATTGATCTCCGTCCCCACATTCTCCACCGCGATTCCTTCCTGACCTTGAACAGGGTTCGCGCTCAGCGAAGCGAAGCCAACCGCGAAAAGAATCGCAAGCGCGTTGAAAATAAATTTGCGTGACATAAGTTACCTCGCTAGAAAGACGTGCGACGACGATGTGCGCGGAGAATTATAAACGAGGCAGGCGGGATGTTTGAGCGTCAAATTGCTTTTGCCGAATCATTGATCGAGATTCATCATCGTCGCTTGCATCAGCGCAATCAGTTTGGTTTCTCCGTTCTCGATTGCGAAGGCTTCGCCTGAACAAACGGTTAATGTGCGCCCCGATTTAATCGCCTTGCCTATCGCGATGAACTTCTCCCCTTTGGCGGGCGCAATAAAATTAACTTTGAACTCAATTGTGAGAATACTTCCGCTCGGCGAAATCCGCGTGTACGCGGCGTATCCGCAAGCGTTATCCATCAGCGTCGTGATTACGCCCGCGTGGATATATCCATGTTGCTGAGTCAATTCGCGCTGAAACGGCATTTCAATTTGAACTTCTCCCGCGCTGACCTTGAGCAAGCGCGCGTCGAGCGTCTTCAACATTTGCTGCCGATCAAACACCGA
>JAVHOY010000123.1:0-15442 GCA_036170295.1 bacterium | reverse complement strand
CGCGACGTTGAGTTCATCAGCGAGTTTAAGTTTGAAAATCTGTAACGCGAGATTTATCTCGCAACACACTTGACAAAATTCAGTCGCTGAATTATGATTTATATACAATAAAGTCTATTATGACACTAGGCTTTCAGAGGCAGCAAAAAATGAGACTATCCAAACGCGGCGAATATGGTTTACGAGCCATGATCGCTCTGGCAGGACCCGCTGAAAAAAGCAGCGCCCCGCAAATGATGCAGATCAAGGATATTGCGAAACGCGAAAATATCTCCGCAAAATTCCTTGAGCAAATTTTACTCGCGCTCAAGAACGCGGGAATGTTGCATAGCAAGATGGGCGTTGGCGGCGGGTATTACCTGGCCAGGTCAGCCAGCGAGATCACGCTCGGTCATATCTTCCGTGTGCTGGATGGTCCCGTGGCTCCGATTCGATGCGTGAGTCAGATGTCATACGAACATTGCGGTTGTCCTGATGAAGCGACTTGCGGACTGCGCCTTGCGATGGGCGATGTGCGAAACGCAATTTCGGACATCCTCGACAAAACATCCCTCGCAGATGTGATCAAACGCCAGCGAGCCGTTCGCAAGAGTCTTGGGCTGTAAGACAGGCTAAAGCCTGTCTTACGTTTTTCCTCAAAAGACTACTTGTACTATAGATTTTATGGTATATCAACAAAAAGGAGAACTATTATGCAAAAACAAATCCTGAAACTGCTTGCGGGGCTGGCGATTTTGACGTTGGCTCTCGCCGCCTGTGGGTCGCCCGCTCCCGCGCCTAATCAAAATGGCGATGAATTGAGCGGCACGATTGCTATCTCTGGCGCGTTTGCGCTTTACCCGATGATGACCGTGTGGGCTGAAGAATTTACAAAATTGCATCCCGACGTCCAATTTGACGTGCAAGGCGGCGGCGCGGGTAAAGGCATGACCGATACCATCGCGGGCGCGGTAGATATCGGCATGATTTCGCGCAGTATCAAGGAAGAAGAATCCGCGCAGGGAATCTTCTGGGTATCTGTGACAAAAGACGCGGTCTTCCCCATCATCAGCGCGGAGAATCCTGTCGCGCAGCAAATTCTCGCAAAAGGAATCTCGCAGGAAACATTCGGAAAAATTTATATCACCGGCGAGATTAAGACTTGGGGCGAAGTTGTCGGCGACCCAACCATCACCGATGAAATTCACGTCTTCACCCGCTCAGACGCATCGGGCGCGGCAGAACAATGGGCAAAGTTTGGCGGCGGCAAAGCGCAGGAAGATTTGAAGGGCATCGGCGTTAACGGCGAACCCGCAATTTTAGACACCGTTATCAAGGACCCGCTCGCCATCGGTTACGGAAATTTGAATAGCATCTTTGATCTAAGCAGCGGCGATCTCGTGACGGGCATTATCATCCCGCCCATTGACATTGATAAGAATGGCAAGGCTGACGCAATTGAAATTTACAAAGTGAAAGAAGACGCGTTCGGCGCGGTTGCAAACGGAACTTATCCTTCGCCTCCCGCGCGTTTTGAAAACCTCGCCACCAAAGGCAAACCCACCGGACTCACGCTGGCTTTCATCGAATGGATATTAACCGATGGTCAGCAATATCTCGAGTCGGCTGGCTTTGTTCCGCTCACCGCCGAGCAGCAAGCCGAGTCGCTGGCAAAGTTGAAGTAAAACGATAGACCTGACAGGTTTCACCGTGTTCTGAGTCGATTCGGATTCTGTGAATCAAATTCATGCTGGTTAATCAAGGTTTTATGGAAACCTGTCAGGTCTTTTACAAGAGGTTAAATGAGCGAAATAGAAATCACATCTGAATCAATAAAAAACGAAGGTCGGCTCGTCCGACCTTCAAATGATTCTCGCGCCCGAAAAGATAAAGCCGCAAAACGCGCCTTTTTTATTTTTTCGCTTCTGCCAATCATTCTCGTCGCCATCGTCATCGTCGGCTTGTTGATTCGTTCCCTGCCCATCTTAAGCGCATACTCGCTTTCAGATTTATTGCTTGGCAATGTCTGGAAGCCCGGCGACGGAAAATTTGGCTTCATGCCTTTTATTCTCGGCACAGTTTGGGTCACAGCCGTCGGCGTGATGCTTGCCATTCCCCCGTGCTTGCTCGTTTCCATTTATCTTGCGGAATACGCTCACGCAAAGACGCGCGCGATCACCAAACCAATTTTGGATTTGCTCGCCGCGATTCCGCCGGTAGTGTATGGCGTATGGGGATTGCTCGCTATTGTCCCATTTGTGGATGACGTACTCGCGCCGCTTGCTGAAAAGTGGCTGGGTTCGATTTCTATCTTCGCAGTGAATCAGCCAACGGGATTTGGAATCCTCTCCGCGGGAATCGTCCTCGCAGTGATGATCGCGCCGCTGATCATCTCGGTCACGTTTGAAGTCTTCGCCACTGTCCCAAACGATCTGCGTCACGCGGCGCTGGCAGTCGGCGCGACGCAATGGCAGACCATCCGCACAATTGTGTTGCCGCAAGTGTTGCCGGGAATTATCGCCGCAGTTGTATTGGGAGCGTCGCGCGCGCTGGGAGAAACGATTGCGGTGTTGATGGTGGTGGGCAACGTGCCAAACATGCCAACGTCGGTTTTTGATTCGGCGTACCCGCTGCCCGCATTGATCGCGAACAACTACGGCGAGATGATGTCCATCCCGTTGTACGATGCGGCGTTGCTCACGGCGGCGCTGGTTTTGCTGGCAGTCATCTTGATATTTAATATCCTTTCAACAATTGTGTTGCAAAGAATGTTGAGGCGAAAATGGGCATGAAGAAAAATATTTTTGAAAGACGACATCTCGTTGAACTATTTATGAAAACCATCATGCAAATCTCGTTGGTGATTGTGGCGGGCGCGCTCGGTCTTATTTTATGGACGATCATCTCGCGCGGATTTCCCGCGCTGAGTTGGGAGATGGTTTCGCAGAGTCCCAAAGGCGGATATTACATGGGCAAGGAAGGCGGAATTTTGAACGCCATCATTGGCTCGTTGTATCTTGGCGCGGGCGGAACTTTGCTGGCAATCATATTTAGTTTGCCCATTGCGCTGTATCTCAAAACGTATCTTGGCGATTCGCAACTAGGCGTATACGTCCGATTAGCGCTGGACGTCTTATGGGGAATCCCATCGGTGGTATACGGCGCATTCGGTTTCGCGTTGATGATCTCGCTCGGTATGCGCGCTTCGCTGCTGGCGGGAATCATCATCCTCGCGCTGATCGAACTCCCGATTATGACTCGCGCTATGGATGAAGTCATTCGCCGAATGCCAAATGATTTGGAACATGCCGCGCTTGCGCTTGGCTCGACAAAATTTGAAGTGGCAATGAATGTTGTCGAGCGGCAAATGTTGCCGGGAATCGTCACCGCCATTTTGCTCGCCTTTGGGCGCGGAATCGGCGACGCGGCTTCGGTCTTGTTCACTGCCGGTTACACAGACAGAATGCCAACTTCGTTATTGCGTCCAACGGCTTCGCTGCCATTGGCGGTATTCTTCCAACTTGGCTCGCCCTACCGCGAAGTGCAGCAGCGCGGATATGCGGCGGCGTTAATTTTGACTCTTATCGTGCTGGCAGTCAGTCTCGGTTCGCGCTGGCTCTCCGCGCGTTTGAATAAATATACAATCAAGTAACTTACCCATGCAATGTCATTCTGAGCGTAGCGAAGAATCTCCACGACAGTCCAGAGACCCTTCGCTTTGCTCAGGGTGACATGCTAAAGGACAAATATGGACTCACACATTCAAGTAAAAAATCTCAACGTGTATTACGGCAAGCAACAAGCCTTGAAAAATATCAACATCGAAATTCCCAAGAACCAAATCACGGTCATCATGGGACCTTCGGGCTGCGGGAAGACGACGCTGCTAAAAAGTTTTAATCGCTTCCTTGAGTTGACCGACGGAACGCGCATCGAAGGCGAAGTATTGGTGGACGGACAAAACATCTACGACCGCGAAGTGGATGTAACCGAAGTCCGCAAGGTGGTTGGTCTGCTCGCGCAGCGTCCATCTCCGCTGCCGATGTCCATTTACGATAACATCGTGTACGGAATGCACATCCACAAAATGAAAAAAGACCGCAAGGGATATAAAGACGCGGTGCGACATTATTTGGAAATCGCAGGTTTATGGGATGAAGTCAGCAAGCGCTTGCATGATCCCGCCACGAGTTTATCCATCGGTCAGCAACAGCGACTATGCCTCGCGCGCGGACTCGCCGTCGAGCCTGAGATTATTCTCGGCGACGAACCCACCTCCGCGCTTGACCCAATCTCTGCGCAGAATATCGAGAGCCGATTGCTCCAACTCAAAGAACAGTACACAACGGTCATCGTCACGCATACGTTGCGCCAAGCCAAGCGCCTCGCCGATTATGTGATTTATATGTACATGGGCGAAGTCGCAGAGGCGGGCATTGCCGATGAAGTATTTCATCATCCCAAACACGAGCGCACACGAGCGTATTTGGAAGGTCAGTTTTGAAAAATGAGACGGCTGCAAATCCGTCTTTGCTTTGGCGTTATAATCTCGTGCATGAAAAAACTTCGAGCGATCTTTTTATCTTTAATTTTCTTCGCGCTATTCTCACAAGTATTCGCGCAGACGAATCAACCTGTGGCGCTGGTGATGACTGCGGACGGTGCGATCATGCCGCCGATGTTGGAATATTTCAAGCGCGGCATTGAGACGGCAAATCGGCGCAACGCGGAAGTTCTCATCATCAAATTGAATACGCCCGGCGGAAGCATAGATACCATGTCCGATATGATCGCGGCGATTGGCGAAAGCGCTGTGCCAGTGGTGATTTACGTTGCGCCGCAGAGCGCTCAGGCTGCCAGCGCGGGCGCGCTAATTACGATGGCGGGACATGCCTCCGCGATGGCGCCGCGCACGGTGATTGGCGCTTCCAGCCCCATTGATAATTCGGGCGCGAACATTCAATCCACGCTGGAGAGAAAGATCAAGAACGATCTCAAAGCCAAAGCCCGCGCAATGGTAGATCGGCGCGGCGCGGCGGCGGTGACGCTCGCAGAGGCAATGATAGACGACGCGAAAGCGGTCACAGCCGACGAAGCGTTGAAGGCGAAACTGATTGACTTTACCGCAACCGACACCCAAGATTTACTCGCCCACCTTGACGGGTTCAAAGTGGAAGTCAACGGCGAGACGCGCGCGCTTCACACAAAAAATATCAACGTCGAGCCGCTTGACATGAGTTTCATCGAAACCTTTGCGTTGACGATTGTGGACGCGAATCTGGCGTTCATGTTGCTGACAATAGGCGCGATTGCCATCCTCGTTGAAATTAGCGCGCCCGGCGGATGGGTGTCTGGATTCTTCGGCGCAGTGTGCGTTACGTTGGCAGTCTACGCTATGGGAATTCTGCCGGTCAATTGGTTTGGAATCGTTTTCCTTATCATTGCGTTTGCGTTGTTCATCCTTGATATCAAGGCGGCGGCGCACGGCGCGTTGACTGCGGCAGGCGTTGCCTCGTTTATTGTTGGCGCGCTGGTTTTGTTCAACTCGCCGGGAACGCCGCAATTTCAGCGCGTGTCTGTGCCGCTGGTGATCGGCGCGAGCATCTTCTTCGGCTTGATCTTCTTCACGGTTATGGTCTTCGCGTTGCGCGCGCAGCATGGAAGAATCCAAACTGGGGCGGAATCATTAATCGCAAAAACAGGAATCGCCCGAAGTTTCGATAAAGGCGCGGGACAAGTTCAGCTGGAAAGCGAATTATGGAGCGCGGAAAAATCTCCTGACTCCGAACCCATCCGTAAGGGCGATTCAATTGAAGTCGTCGAAGTGCGCGGATTGCGATTAATCGTTAAGAAAAAATAGACGTCGTCGCGAGGGCGTTCTTGTTCCTGCCCGAAGCAATCCCCGCATTGCTAGGAGATTGCTTCGTCGCTATCGCTCCTCGCAATGACATCAACCAGAGGATATATATGGCTGTTACACCTACACGAGATAGAGTTACCGCGCAAGTAGAAACGCGCCCGCAACGCCGACCCGATTGGATCAAAGTGCGCGCGCCTTCGGGCGAGACGTTTGAACGCTTGCAAGTTTTGATGCGCTCAAAAGAATTGCACACGGTTTGCGAAGAGGCGATGTGTCCGAACCTCGGCGAATGTTGGGGCAGCGGCACCGCCACGTTTTTGATGCTCGGCGATGTTTGTACGCGCACTTGCGCGTTCTGCGACATCAAACACGGCAAGCCCGCGTTACTAGATTGGGGCGAAGCGGAGCGCGTCGCGCAAGCGGTCAAATCTATGAATTTGAAACACGCGGTCATTACGTCCGTCAACCGCGACGAGCGGCGCGACGGCGGCGCGCCAATTTTTGCGATGGTGATTCGCCGCATCCGCGAAGCGTTGCCGGGCTGTTCTATTGAAGTGCTGATTCCTGATTTCAAGGGCAGCATTGAAGCGCTGAAAATCGTGATGGACGCGCGCCCTGAAATTTTGAATCATAACGTGGAGACTGTGCCGCGTTTGTTTAAATCCGTTCAGCCGCAGGACAATTATGAATGGGCGGCGGCGACTCTCTCCAACGCGAAGAAACTTGATCCCGAAGTGTTGACCAAATCGGGCATTATGCTTGGGCTTGGCGAAACGATGGACGAAGTGAAACAGGTCATGCGCGATCAACGCTCGTGGGGCGTGGATATTCTCACCGTTGGTCAATATTTACAGCCGAGCAAAAAACATTTGACGATGGAACGCTATTACACGATGGAAGAATTCGCCGAATTGAAAGCCTTCGGCATGGAGATTGGATTCAAATGGGTTGAGTCGAATCCGCTGGTGAGGTCTTCGTATCACGCGGCGGAGCAAGTCCGCGCATTGAGCGGGGTGCATCGAAAGTTGTATGGAGAAGGGCTGGGAGCAGTGAGCAGTGAGCAGTAATCAGTAAGCAGTGAATAGTAAATAGAAACTCCCGTCAAATAATTGGCGGGAGTTTTTTTGTTGAAAAATAATTTGCGAGTTACAGATTATTTTGCGTCCAGCGCTCTGAACCTGTGCATGAGATATATGGTCAGCGCAAACAAGAGAATTGCGTTGGCTTGATGAACAAGCGCGACGGCGATATTGACGTACGAGAGAATCGTCCACACGCCGAGCGCGATCTGCAACGCGACAACGCCGATTAACCACAGCAATCCAATTTGTATCTCTTTGGGATAGTTTTGCTTTTTGACAAAGTAATACACAAGGAATGCCGCAATCAATCCCAACCACGCCAGCCAGCGATGGACAAAGACTATCGTCTGCGGGGTATTCAAGAGATTCGACCATGAGGCGAACAAATTGGGCGGAATCCATTTTCCCATCATCAGGGGCCAGGTATCCGAAACATGACCGGCTTTGAGTCCCGCAGTGAATCCGCCGTAGGAAATTTGAAGCAGCAACCAAACCATAAACCAAGCGGTCAATTTTGAAGGCAGCGACCACTTCGCTTTTTTGCTCGCATCGGGGAAACCAAATTTATGCCCAAAGGCGGTCCACAGCGAGAGCGCAATCAGCGATAACGCGAAAAACAGATGCGCCGTCAAAAGGAAGTGGCTGACGGAAGGGCGGCTCTCCAATCCGCTGGCGACCATGTACCAACCCATGAAAGCCTGCCCGATAAAGAGCATACCGATTGCGAAGTAAACGCCAAATTCCTTCCACGGAATTATTTTTTTGAAGAGAAAATAGAAAGCGGGGAAAGCGAAGACCAAACCCGCGAACCTCGCGATAAAGCGATGAAACCATTCCATGTAGAAGATGAATTTATATTCTTCCAGCGTCATGCCGGAATTGACTTTTATATATTCGGGCGTGAGTTGATACTTGGCGAATTCTTCCGTCCACGCTTGCTGACCGATGGGCGGAACGGTTCCGCTAATGGGATTCCACTCAACAATGGAAAGTCCCGAACGGGTCAGGCGGACATATCCGCCGAAGACAACGAGAAACGCCACGACGAAGGCAAAGGTAAAGAGCCAGTTCATCACGGCGTTATTTTGCGAAGTACTGGCGTTCTTCCAGTGCGTTTTGGGCATATTTCTTCTCCGATGTTATTTATTTTGCATTTGAAGCAAGAGCTGACGATAGTCGTTCACGTTCGGCGGATTCATCAGCACGATTTGGTTGATCACTTCCAACGCGCCTTTCTTATCGCCCGCTTGCATCCGCGCTTCGCCGAGCGCATCCAACAACTTTACGGCTTCGTTCATGCGTCCTGCGCGATGGAGCTGCGCGGCAAGCGCGCGTTTGAGCAGCGGCTGATCGTCATGTTCCTTGAGCAGCTCTTCAAGGAAAGGAATCGCCGACTCGCTTTTGCGCTGGCTTTCAAGATGCGCGATGTAATTATCAAGTTCGTTCATGGCTTTATCGGTTTGCGCCATGCGTAAGTTAAGGTCAACTAATTGCTTGCGGACAAACGGATCGTCGGGCGTGAGCGAGCGCAGTTGTTCGTAAACGCGCAAGGCTTGCTTCCAATCCAAACGCTGCAAGTCAATATCCGCCATGCGATGAAGGATGTGCGCGTTCCAATCATGACTGGCGTTGCCCTGTTGAACGATGCGCAGCGCGGTGGTATAAGTTTTGCGCGCCATATCCAACTCCGCGAGACGGGAATAAATGGCGGCTAATTCGAGATACTCACGCACGGCGTCGTCCGCTTGACCGCGCGCGACGAGCTGATCAATCAAACGATTGTGCGCGCCAAGATCCATCGGCGCAAGTTGAATGATGCGCTTAAATAATTTTGCCGCTTGAGCGGCTTCGCCGCGCACACTGTAGGAATGCGCCACAACGCTGAACTTTGCGATCGCGTCCTGAATTTGATCGTCCTGCGCAAGCAGCTCGCCCATCAAAGTATGCAGCGGCAGATAAGTCGGCGCGCGCTGGACTGCGTCGTAGGCTTCGTCCATTGCGGAGCGCAGACTGCCCATGCGCGCCAGTTGATTAATGCGCGACATCGAATCAAGTATGGAACTGGATTGCACATGCAAAATCACATCGGCGACGGGCATCAGCGTATCGTTCTCTTCTTGCTTAGGCATTTGCTCGCGCGCTTTGTGAAGTTGCTCGCGCCAATCGGGGCGCATCAACAAGCCAGAAATGTTTTCGCAGACTTTACGCAAGACCGCCTCGTCTTTTTGATTCTGATGCGCTTCGATCAAAGGTTCGTATTGCTGACGCACCTCGTCCGCTTTATCGGCGGGAACGGCGTTTGCGTCGGCAAGTTTTAACGCTTCAAGATATTGCAGGGCGGCTTCGTGGAAGTCGCTTTTTTTAACATACATTTGACCGAGCAATAAGCGCGAGCCAAGCGCGTAATCGTTATGTTTAATGGAGTTTTGCAAAACGCGCTGAGCGCTCTCAAGGCGTTCCGCTTTCATGCGTAAAAGTCCCAGCGCAAAATACAACGACGCATGTTTGAAGCCCGCTTCGATCGCGCCTTCCATTTCTTCCGCCGCCTGCGCTTCGTTGCCTTTGGATTGCGCGTCAATCGCTTGACTGAGATGCAAGATCACTTTGGTCTGCTCCGCATTTTGCAGCGAGAGCGCGCCTGTGCCTTTCATAATTGCGGAGAGTCCGCGCCGTTCCTGCGCCGTGGGACTATCGTCTGAAAATTCAAACAACAGTTCCGCGAGTTGAGTCAGCGCTTTTTGACGCGCCTCCGCGATAGGATCAAGCCCAGCGGATTGCGCCGCGCTCGGCTTCTGTAATTGTTTAATCTGCGCCATGCGGATCGGACCTGTGCCGCCTTTGCCGCGCAGCGGTTTGGGCAACAATTGTCCTGTGCTCAATAAAATTTGAGCTTGTTTGACTTCGGGACCGTTTGGCAAAAGAGACTGCGCCTTATTCGCCATCTCTTTTGATTTTTCAAGATTGCCTGAACGTTGAAGAATACTGGCGAGCGCAAGATATTCCGTCGCCGCCTGCTGAACATGTCCAAGTTTTTCATGCACCTGCGCCAAACGCGAATGAGCAAGCGCGTGTTCTGGATTTAAGTTCGTAACGCGCGCCCAATTCTCCAGCGCCTTTTCGGTATCGCGCTGTTGTAAAAAAAGATCGCCCGCGCGCAGAGAAGCGTCCGCCGCATTTTTCAATTCGCCCATGCGCTCGGAGATTTGCGCTACCTTTTCCATCGGCACAGGGTCGTCCGCCGAGATCTTTGCGACGCTTGTGTAAATTTGCAAAGCCTCTTCGATTTTGCCCAGTTGATAAAGTGCAAGCCCCAAGCTGTTCAGCGCTTTGGGCTGATCGGGAAATTCCTGCAAGGCGCGACGATACGCGGAAACCGCCTTCTCCCACTCTTGATCCCAAGCGGCGGAGTGTCCCTCGTTCATTGATTTTTGAAAAATATCTTCTCGTCCTGACATAATGTTCCCGTTTTCATAAGATTTGGAATCAGACGCAATTTGATCGATTCCAGAATCGTGATTTGCTGATTATAACCGCGCGCATTTTTCCGCGAATAGCTCTATTGTATGAATTCTTCTGACGCGCCCTCGTCCCCAACCTTTCCCCCGCGGGGGGAAGGGAGAGGGGTGAGGGAGAATTATTTCAACACTTGCATAGAACCCCAGCTTTTACCGGCGCGGGCTTCTGTAGAAAGCGGAATGCTCAACGGATAAGCGTTCGCCATGGTCTCTTGCACAAGATGCGCGGTCTTTTGCAATTCCTTTTCAGGACATTCCAACACGAGCTCGTCATGCACCTGCAAAAGCATTTTTGCTTTCACGCCCGCCGCTTTGATCGCGGATGGAATTTTTAGCATGGCAAGTTTCATAATATCCGCCGCCGTGCCTTGCACCGGCGCGTTGATCGCTTCGCGCTCTTCGCGGTTCTTCATCTGCGCGTTGAGTTTTCCTTGCAGCGCGGGGAAATATCGGCGGCGACCAAGCAGTGTTTCCACATAGCCTTGCTCTGCGGCGAGTTTGCGCGTTCCGTCTAAATATTTTTTCACGCCGGGAAATTTCTTGAAATAGGTTTTAACAAACTCGTCCGCTTCGGCAAGCGTCAAGTCGGTGGAGCGCGTCAGACCAAACGACGACATGCCGTAGATCAACCCGAAGTTGATTGCCTTGGCATGACGGCGCATTTCTTTGGTTACATCGCTCAATTCGATTCCATAAATTGCGGCGGCTGTGGTGGAGTGAATATCTTCGCCCGCGCGGAACGCGTCCAACATCGCTTCATCGCCCGCCATGTGCGCGACGATTCGCAATTCGATTTGCGAATAATCCACCGAAAGCAAAACATTGCCCGCATCCGCGATAAATCCATTCCGCACACGGCGACCTTCCTCTGTGCGAATGGGAATTTGCTGCAAGTTCGGATTGTTTGAAGATAAACGTCCCGTCACCGCGCCGACTTGGTTATAAGATGTATGCACGCGCCCCGTATCTCGATCTACCGCCAATGGCAACGCATCTGTATAAGTGGATTTGATCTTTGATAATTCGCGGTAATTCAAAATTAAATCAATCGCGGGATGTTTGCCCACCAACGCATCCAGCACATCCGCCGCAGTGGAATAAAAACCCGTCGCGGTTTTGCGTCCCTTATCAGGCGGCTCGAGGCGCAGGTGCGTGAACAACGCTTCGGATAATTGTTGCGGCGAATTGAGATTGAAGGTTTTTCCGACGAGATCGAAAATCTGTTTTTCAAATTCTTTTAATCGCACAGCCAAATCAGCCGACATTTTTTGGAAGAACGGAACGTCAATTAAAATGCCCGTCATTTCCATATCCGCCAACACGGGCGTAAGCGGCAGATCAATATCCGCCAGCAGATTCATTCCATGCACGCGCTCGATTTCTTTTTGCATGATTGGAATAAGACGCAAGGTATGTTCCGCGTCCGCTGCCGCATAATTTGCGGCGACTTCAATAGAAACGTCCGCAATGCTGATCTGCTTCTTGCCCTTGCCGATCAATTCCTCAATGTGAGTCATCTCTTCGCCCAAACGCGCAAAGGAAAGATTCTTCAGCCCCATGTTGCGCGAAGATGGATCAACGATGAATTCAGCCAACATCGTGTCAAAAGTCAACGGCGCAACGACAAGTCCGTTCCGCGCCAAAATGATGTAATCATATTTCGCGTTATGCGCCGCCTTGCCAATCTTCGCGTCCGTCATAGATGGAGTCAGCGCGGCGATCACTTTTTTGATCTCAAGATTATTTCCCGATGTATGTCCGACGGGAATGTAATACGCCTGTCCATCTTTAATCGCCAGCGAAACGCCAACGATCTGCGCTTGCATTTCATCGGTGGACGTTGTTTCGGTATCAAACGCAATCGTCTTTGCTTTTGAAAGTTCTTTCGCAAGCGCGTTCAATTTATCTTCGCTGTCCACAATCTCAACTTCAAGATTCGATTCGCGCTGCATAGATACAATTTGCGGTTCGTTCACAAACATGGAAATTTGTCCGCTTTTGGTTTTAGCGGATTTAACCGCGATCTCTGAAGAAAACGCTCCCGAACTAATCGCTGGGACTTTAGCTAGCAGCGTGCGAAATTCCATTTCCTTAAAGAATTCTTCCAACGCCGCGCCGTCAAACGGAACAACTTTAGCGTGTTCAAAATCAAAATTGATTTTCAAATTCACGTCAATCAACGCGAGTTTATAACTCATGTACGCGGACTCTTTGCTGTCTTCAAGTTTGGTCTTCCAGCGTTTCTCGACTTGCTCTATATTTTCGTAGATTGCGTCCAACGTCCCATATTTTTCCAGCAGCGCGACGGCGGTCTTTTCGCCCACGCCTTTCACGCCGGGAATATTATCGGAGGTATCGCCGACGATGGCTTTATAGTCCACCACTTGATTTGGACGCACACCCAATTTTTTAATCACGTCTTCGTCGGTGATGTAAGTATGATCGTCGCCCGCGAGGTAAACAACGGTGCGTTCATTGACCAATTGCAATAAGTCTCTATCGCCGGTGATGATCTTTACGCCGAGTCCTTTTTCTGCGGCGATCTTCGCCACTGAGCCAAGAACGTCGTCCGCTTCAAAGCCTTCCATCTCAAGGCGCGGAATATTGAACGCGTCCACCATTTGGCGGATGCGCTCAATTTGCGGGCGCAAGTCGTCGGGCATTTTTTCACGCGTGGCTTTGTATTCGGGATAAATTTCATCGCGGAAAGTCTTGCCCACATCAAATGCGACCGCGAGATATTCAGGTTTTTCCTGTTCCAAAACGCGGACGAGTTCGCGCGCGAATCCGTAAATTCCCGCAGTCGGTTCGCCTTTAGAATTCTGCCAACGCGGGCTGCTTGCGCCGGCGGTGAGGGCAAAATACATTCGGTATGCTAAAGCGTGTCCGTCAATTAAATAAAGTGTAGGGGGCATAGTTAATAACTCACCTTAAACATGTCGCCCTGCCAGCGCCTGTGGTGCGGCACAGGTGAGCGCAGGCGAGGATCTTTACGATAATCTCAAAGATTCTTCGCTTCGATCAGAATGACATTTAATCTTAACGTCAAAAAATAAAGCGCAGAGTGATTATACTCTGCGCTTCTTTGTTTTACTGAAAGTTTTTTATCACAGGATGGAAATTTCCTGTCCCTGACGCTGGCGGGTTTGGTTGATGTAATCTTTTACCAATTGCGGCGGATGCGGTTGCGACCCGCCCATGATGAGATAACCCGGCGCCCAAAAATCATGGGATGGGTTTTCTTTGCCAAAACGCGGAAATTCTTCAAATATTTTTTCCGATGTTTTTAGGCGAAAGAATTTCATCAAATGACCGGGCGATGTGTTGGGTTGCACGTTCACGACCCATTGTAAATATTCAGGACGCACCGATAAATATTCCAAACGACAGCCAAACGAAATGGAAATTTTCGACATCCATTCGCCCAGCCGATCTGCCAGATCGCCGATGATGTAATGCGTAGTAAAGCGCGGCACGAGCAAACATGCGTAAGTAAGATAATAAAGCCCGGCGGAAGTCGGCTCGACAATGAGACTGTTCGCCGCTTGCGTTGTGGGACTCTCTCGCGTCGCTTCCGCTGCGGAAGAGTTTGGCGCGGGCGGAGCGCTTGGCGTCGCCGCGCGTTGATGCGGACGCGATGGCGCGGTAACTTCCACGTTGACGATTTTTGCGGATCTGACCGCTTCGCGTCGAGTCGCGGGAGTCAAGCGAATGGCAGGAGAAGATTCACGGTTGAAAACAGAAGCGTCTGCAAGCGGTTCGGAAACGCGCGTTTCATTAGGATCAATTTGCGTTTTCCTACGCGGCGCATCCGCTTTTTGTTTTAGGTTTGGATTGGGCGAGGGAATATCTGTAAGGATATTTGTGATCGGCGGGATATTTTCTTCTTCGGCGTTATCCGCCGCAGAAGCGTCGCTGAATTCTTGCGCAAGTTGAGAAGATTTCGGCAGTTCAATTTGATCAAGGTCCGCGACTAATTGACTGGCTTGATTGCGAATAGCGCTAAAGGGAGTTTCCGCGTCGAAGACGAACGCAAGCGCCGTATCGTCGGCGAGGCGCGTGGCGTACAACATGTGTTCGGCTTTTGTGCTTTCAAGGCGGATGAAACGCAGCAGGTCCGATCCTTGTTGTCCATCCCAGTTGCGTGTGACAGCTTGCGCCAATTCTTTTGCGGCGTTATACGAAAGTCCTCCGGCGTACGCCCACAGATCGTTTTTGCGTGTGATCAGCGCGGCTTGCGCGGATGACGATAACATGAGGCGCGTAAGATGCTGCGCGGCTTTATTTTCATCGCTTAACCAGGGCAACGCGCTGTTCTCTTGTGTAGCGGGCGACGATTGCGGCCGGCTGATGGCGTTCATAAAGTCGCTGATGCTGAACGGTTTATGAACAAGGATCCACGGGCGTAAATTATCAAAAACGGGGGGCGTAACATTGTCTTCGCATAAAACAATTAAGTTAATCCCCTTGTGAATGGTGCGTAACGCGGTTCCAATTTCCAGCGCTGAACTTTCGCCGAGCGCGAGGTCAAGCATGGCAAGCGGAATCCCCACTTCGTCGGCGCGCACAACGGCGGACGATTTGTTATTGGCAATATGAATCCGATAAAGCGTCGTCTCTTCCAATATGCGTCGGACGCTCTCTCCAAGACTCTTAGAAGGGGTAACTACAAGAATATCCGCTGGCATTTGGAGGGAGTTTATCACTGATAACATGCCTAATCAAGTAATTTTTTCTGCTGTTAAGAATCAAAAACTCCCCAAGATTTTCATCTTGGGGAGTTTTTTGTTTCAGCGTAAATTAGCTGACAAGAACTACGTCAGCAGCCTGAGGACCCTTGGGTCCCTTCTCGACGGTGAATTCAACTTTCTGACCTTCTTCGAGGTTTTTGAATCCCTCGCCTTGGATCGCGGAGAAATGAACGAAGACGTCCGCGCCGCTTTCGCGAGCGAGAAAGCCGTAGCCCTTGCTTCCGTTGAACCATTTGACTGTGCCGATAATACGTT
>JAVHOY010000122.1:14389-15518 GCA_036170295.1 bacterium | reverse complement strand
AAAAATACCCAACCCGAATAAATCGAACGCGAACTATGGTCGCTTTCATTCGACGGTATAATTCGCCTTATGTTTGAACTGGTCTCCCTTCAACCTGTGGATTATCTCGTCGTTGGACATCTGGCGGTGGATATGACCCCGCGCGGAAATCAACTCGGCGGGACGGTCGCTTACGCCGCGCTGACCGCGCGCGCGCTGGGCTTACGCGCGGGCATTGTCACGTCGAGCGCCGACGCGCCGCTCAGCGCGTTAAACGGCATCCCGATGGTAAACGTCCCCGCTGAATACAGCACAACGTTTGAGAATATAAAAACAGACAACGGACGCAGACAACTGCTTCATCATCAAGCCGCGCCGATTCTTTTGGATCATATTCCGCAAGCGTGGCGTAACGCGCCGATTATTCATCTCGCGCCCATCGCCCATGAATTAGACTCTTCTTTGCCTGAAAATTTATCCAGCTCGATGCTGGGAATTACGCCGCAAGGTTGGATGCGCGCATGGGATAACGAGGGTCTCGTCTCTGCGTGTCGCTGGCAAAACAGCGAGCGAATTCTAAATCGCGCGGGCGCGACGGTGTTAAGCGCGGAAGACGTTAACTTCGATTTGGAATTCGTCGAAGAGCTGGCGCGCCACACGCATATTCTTTGTCTCACGGAAGGCGCGGCGGGCGCGGTCTTATATTGGAATGGAGACCGCCGCCGCTTTCGTCCGCCTGTGATGGATGAAGTAGATTCAACCGGCGCGGGCGATATTTTCGCGGCGGCGTTTTTCTCGCGTTTGTATCACACCCGCGATCCGTGGGAAGCGGCGCGTTTCGCCACTCAACTCGCGGCGCGTTCAGTGACTCGCGTTGGATTAAATGGAATTCCCACTTTGCAAGAAATCGAAGAATGTTTGATGGAGGTATTACAGTGACGCGCGTTTATACGCTTATGAATCAAAAAGGCGGCGTAGGCAAAACTACGTCCACTATTAATTTGGGCGCGTATCTGGCGCAACTGGGTCAGCGCGTGTTGGTTGTGGATTTAGATCCGCAAGCCAACGCCACATCCTGTTTGGGCGTGGATAAACTCAACGTAGTCGGCGGAACTTATGAAGCCTTGCTCGGCGATGAAAATATCGCCGC
>JAVHOY010000122.1:0-14289 GCA_036170295.1 bacterium | reverse complement strand
TATGGCTCAACGAACTGGACTTGGCAAAGGATTAGAATCGCTCATTCCCACAGGCGGGAAGAATAATATGCCCGCGCAACATAGCGGCGGCGGAGGCGTGCAACAAGTTTCAGTGGATGCGATCAAACCAAATCCGCGCCAGCCGCGTATTCATTTCAAGGAAGAAGATTTAGTTGACTTAGCCGCGTCCATCCGCGAGCATGGAGTCATTCAGCCGCTGATTGTCACCGCCGCCAAATCGGATGGGATGTTTATCCTCATCGCGGGAGAGCGTCGTTTGCAGGCTTCGCAGCGCGCAGGCTTGAAGACTGTCCCAGTGATTTTGCGTCAGGCGAATAATCAAGAAATGCTTGAAGTTGCGCTCATCGAAAATGTGCAGCGCTCAGATTTGAACTCGCTTGAAGAAGCCGAAGCGTATCGTCAACTCGTCGAGGAGTTTGGACTCTCGCATGAAGCGGTTGCGAAGCGCGTTGGCAAAAATCGTGTGACGGTGACGAACACGCTGCGCCTGCTCGGCGCTGCGGATGCGGTCAAGCAATCTTTAGTGGATGGAACGATTACCGAAGGTCACGCGCGCGCGTTGCTGGCGCTCTCCACGCAAAAGGCGCAAGCCTATGCTTTGCAAACGATCATCAATCTTTCTTTGAACGTGCGCCAAGCCGAAGAGTTGATTAGAAAACTCGCGGGGCAGAAGCCGACCAAAGCCAAGAAGCCCGTCAAAAACGCGGACGTTGACGATGTTGAAAAGCGTTTGCAAAATAGTCTCGGCACAAAGGTTGCGTTGAAGCACGGCAAAAAAGGCGGCACGGTGACGATCTATTATTATTCAGGCGAAGAACTCGACGCATTGATTGAGAAGTTGAGCTAGTCAACTAGCGGACTAGCAGACTATAAGACCAGAAGACTATGAAACTAATTTACAACGCCAACATCTACACCCTCAACGAATCTCAACCCAAAGCGTCCGCGATGTTGATTGCGAATGGACGCATCATTGCGGTGGGGGAGAAATCTCAACTGGAATCCATCGCGCGCGGCAAAGTGGAAAAACAAGATATGAAAGGCAAAACGATTTTGCCCGGTCTTACTGACGCGCATCTTCACATCAAATATTACGCGCTCTTTCTGGAAAAAATTGACTGCGAAACAAAAACAAAAGCCGAATGTCTGCGCCGAATTGCGGAGCGCGCGCGGCAGACAAAACCCGGCGAGTGGATTCTCGGTCACGGCTGGAATCAAAATGAATGGTCTGATTCGCGCGATCTTCCATCCGCAAATGATTTAGATTCTCTCGCGCCAAATAATCCCGTTTACCTCACCGCCAAATCATTACATGCCGCGTGGGTGAATACCGCCGCGCTGAATCTTGCGAACATCACGGACGACACGCCCAATCCAAAAGACGGAGTCATTCAGCGCGATAGCAAAGGACATGCGACCGGCGCGTTGCTTGAAAACGCGATGGCTCTGGTTGAAAATATTGTCCCTGTTCCATCAATGGAACATCTCGCAAAAGCAATTGAGAACGCTCAACCTGTTTTTTGGAAGATGGGATTAACTGGCGTCCATGATTTTGACCGCCGCGATTCTTTTATGGCTCTGCAATATTTACATTCACAGGGCAAGTTGAAACTGCGCGTGAATAAAAATATCAACGTGGACAGCCTTGAACATGCCGGCGCGCTTGGGTTGCAAACCGGCTTTGGCGACGATATGTTGTGGCTCGGCTCGGTCAAAGCCTTTATGGATGGCGCGCTCGGTCCACATACCGCCGCCATGTTTCAACCTTATGAAGGCGAACCCAATAACACGGGCATTCTTAACATGGACGGCGAAGAATTATTTGAACTCTGCCGCAAAGCCGCCGACGCGGGTTTAAGTATGAGCGTTCACGCCATCGGCGACCGCGCCAATCACGAAGTCCTCAACGCTTATGAGCAACTTCGCAAATATGAAACCGAAAAAGGATTGCCGCATTTGCGTCATCGCATCGAGCATGTTCAAATTTTACATCCCGACGACGCGCCGCGACTCGCGCAACTTGACATCATTGCGTCCATGCAGCCGCTTCACGCGCCATCGGATATGTATGTCGCGGATCGCTTCTGGGGAGATCGTTCCGCGCTGGCGTATGCTTGGCGGACTCAATTGGATTACGGCGCGCATCTCGCCTTCGGATCGGACGCGCCCGTCGAATCACCCAATCCATTTTTAGGATTACACGCCGCGATCACGCGCCGTCGCGCCGACGCCGCGCCCGACGATGCGGGGTGGTATCCCGAACAAAAGTTGCCTCTCTATCAAGCGTTATCAGCATACACCAAAGGCGCAGCCTACGCCGCCAACGCGGAGCGCCGACTTGGTCAGCTCGCCGAAAATTATCTCGCCGATCTCATCGTTTTGAACGAAGACATTTTCTCCGCAAAACCCAGCGACCTGTTGACAATGAGCGCGGAATCAACGATGATAAATGGAGAATGGGTCTTATAACGGACTCTTCCAAAGTCTGGAGACTTTGGAGTCCAAAAACTTATTCGAGGAAACTATGCCCGCAATCCTTCCAAAACTTGCTCCCGAAATGCTCATCCCGCGTATGGGAGAATACATTGTTCAAAAAGGATTGCTCACCGATGGCGAATTGCAAAAAGCGCTTGTCTATCAAAAAGAACAAGTCGCGGCGGGCAAACAATATTTGCTAGGACAGGCATTGCTTGACCTTCATCTGCTTGACCGCGACGCGCTCGACCAAGTCGTCACCGAGCAATTGATTCAGTTGCGCTCGGCGCTGCAAGCGTCGCATCGCACTTTGGAACAGCGCGTCAAAGAACGCACCGCAGAATTAGACCAAGCCTTGCATCGGCTTTCAGAGTTGAGTCAAATGAAAGCCAACTTCGTCGCCAACATCTCGCATGAATTACGCACGCCGCTCACGCACGTCAAAGGCTACGTTGAATTATTGATCACGGAATCATTGGGGAATATTACGGAAGAACAGCGCCGCGCTTTAGAAGTCACTCAGCGCGCCGCCGCAAAACTTGAAAGTATGATCGAAGATTTGATCATGTTCTCGCTTGCCTCGCGCGGCGAGATGAGTATGAAACTAGGCAAAGTGGATATCCGCCGACTTGCATCTTTAGCCGTGAATTCATCCACCGCCAAAGCGGACGAGCGCGGTGTGCGCTTGGTTGTCAACGCGGCGGAGACCATTCCGCAGGTGCAGGCAGATTCAGAAAAGATCGCTTGGGTGATGCGGCAACTGCTTGATAACGGAATTAAATTCACGCCGTCGGGCGGCAGCGTGGAGATCGCGCTCAAAGAGGAAGGCGGCAATCTTGTCCTCGTCTCTGTAAGCGATACGGGAATCGGAATTCCAGCAAATCGTTTCGACGAAGTCTTTGAGCCGTTTCATCAACTGGACGGTTCGTCCACGCGGCATTATGGCGGCACGGGGCTTGGGCTTTCATTGGTGCGTCAAATTGTGGAAGCGCACGGTTCGCTGCTTGACTTTCAATCGGCGGAAGGCAAAGGCTCCGTGTTCAAATTTCCCTTGTTGGTTGTGCGCGAGTGACTATGGATACAGAAACTCTTTCCCTATTGCGCGATATATTTCAAGAAGTTCAACAAAAGCAGGATTGGAAAACCGCTTTGGATACGTTGTTCGTATCTTTACGCGGTTCTTTTGTTTTTGACAACGTCGCCATTTATCTTAAAGACTCGCAGACCAAAAATATGGAAGGCGTGTACGCTCGCGCCATTGGTCGCGGAAAAACCGCCGAAGCCGACGCGGCTTGGGGCGAGGGCGTTGCGAATGAAGTCATCGCGCAGGGGCAGATGATCCTGACGGAGCCGCCTCAAAATTCGCCAAAGAACACAGACCGCTTGGACCTGGCGCATCTCTTGGGATTCCCTTTATACATCGGCGCGCAATTGAGCGGCGCGCTGGTCTTCATCCGCTTTGGCGGACCTGGCTATTCAGACTTGCATATTCAATTGGCGTCGCTGCAAACCTTTTGGGCGGCGACCTTAATTGAACGCAAAGAGTTGCAAGAAGCGCGCGAAAAATTAGATTCTGTGCAACGGCAAATGCGCTTGCAAGATGATTTTGTCTCCACCATTACGCACGAATTACGCACACCGCTTGGTTTCATCAAAGGGTACAGCACAAGCTTATTGAGAGAGGATACTGTTTGGGACAAAGCCACGCAACGCGAATTTCTGACCATCATTGACGAAGAAGCCGACCGCCTCGCGCGATTAATCGAAGATATGCTCGAATCGGCGCGTTTGCACAGCCAGACTTTGCAATTCAAATTCTCGCCTGTTAGAATTGACGCGCTCGCGCGCGATGTGGCGACGCGCATCAATGCCCATCATCCCGAATTAAATATCTCTTTTGAAATTCAACCCATCCCGCCTATCTTCGGAGACGGAGCGCGGCTTTCGCAAGTTTTTGAAAACCTTTTTAGCAACGCGATTAAATACGCGCCCAATTCCGAATTGAATATCGCCATGTACGCCGCAGCCGATAAAATCCGCATTACCTTTGCCGATAAAGGCGAAGGCATTCCGCAGGAATATTTGCCCTTTCTCTTTGAGCGTTTTTATCGCGTGCCGGGCGAGCGCACGGTTTCAGGCACAGGACTGGGCTTATATATTTGCAAACAAATCATCGAGGCGCATCATGGTACGATTCGAGCGGAGTCCGTTTTAGGCGTTGGCACAACTTTTTTTCTTGAATTACCTATTGGCGCAGACGTATAATTTTGCAAGGAGACAATATGGCGAAACATATTTTGGTTGTAGACGACGAGCCGCGCTATCTGCGCCTTTTAGAAGCGAACCTGCGCACAGAAGGATATGAAGTTTTCGTCGCGCAAGACGGCGTGCAAGCGCTGGACATGTTTTCAGCGCAGCCGATAGACCTTGTGTTATTGGATGTGATGATGCCGCGTTTAGACGGCTTCGGAGTTTGTCAGCGCCTGCGCGAATTTTCCAACGTCCCGATTGTGATGCTGACCGCGCGCGGCGAAGAACAAGACCGTGTGCGCGGACTCGATCTCGGCGCGGACGATTATCTCGTCAAGCCTTTTTCCGCCACCGAATTATTAGCGCGCGTCCGCGCCGTTCTGCGTCGCGCTCAACCCGTCACGGATGGCGGGCAGACGCGTTTCTTCACGCACGGCAATTTGAGAATTGATTTCGCGCGCGCCGAAGTCTGGATCAACGAACAACCCGTTTCGCTTTCCGCGACTGAATATCGGCTGTTGTTGCAATTCGCGCATCACATCGGCAAGATCCTCACCTCCGAAGATTTGCTCTCCAGCGTTTGGGGCGTAGAATACAAAACCGATAAGGAAATTTTGTGGGTGAGCATTGCGCGTCTGCGTCAAAAATTGGAAGAGGAATCGCACAGCCCCGTTCATATCGTCACCCGCTCAGGATTAGGATATTTAATGCCGCCCATTGAGTCATAGATTTCCCTCATCCCCAACCCTTCCCCCAGAGGGGAAGGGAGTTAATATCCCCTCGCCCTTTGGGCGAGGGCGCATAATCACAAGGAAGATGATATGCCTGAAAAGAAAATTTTAATTGTTGATGCAGATGTTGCCAGTCGCAATTTTATTGCGCGCACTTTGCAAGATCAAAAATATACTGTCATTCAGGCTGGCTCCGGCAAAGAAGGTTTGATCTATGCGTGGCGCGATCATCCCGATCTTGTTGTGATTGATCCCACCATCCCCGATCTGCACGGCGAAGAGTTCGCTAAAAAATTGAAACAAGACTCGCGCACCGCCGCCATGCCGTTGATCGCATTAAGCGGCGACCCAAGCGTTGCGCGCATTAAATCCTGTCTGGACGCGGGCTTTAGCGAATACATTATGAAATCAGGACAAGCTGTATCCGCGCTTAACGAAACGATCAATCGGCTGCTTGGCATTACGAAAGCGGCGGCTAGACAGGGCGGTTTGCTGATGGTGTTTCTAAGCGCAAAAGGCGGAGTTGGCACCTCTTCTTTAACTGCGAATATCGCTACGAACATCGCGCAGAGTCAACCGGAAGCGCGCGTGGTTGTTTTGGATATGGTGTTGCCCATCGGCTCGATTGCCCCTATTGTTGGATATAAGGGCGAGCAGAATATCGTCGCCGTTGCGGATATGCAGCCGCGCGAAACCACCCCCGAATTTTTCCGCGACCAATTGGCGGAAATGAAAGATTGGAAATTTAACCTGCTCGCGGGTTCTCCCGATCCCGAAAGCAGCAACTTTCTCAAAGTGGGGCGTATCTGGGATATTGTCGCCGCTTTGAAAAATTCTTATGATTATGTCTTGGTGGATATTGGGCGTTCGCTTTCCAAAATTACCTTGCCGCTTATTCAACATGCCGACTTAGTAACCTTGGTTGTCAGCACCGACATGAGCGCGGTGACTTTGACGAAAACTTTGTTGGAATATCTAAAAAGCAAAGGCGTAGATTCCGATTCTATTTTCACGGTTCTGAATCGCGCTGTCGGCTTGGAGGGTTTAAGCAAAGTGGACGCCGAAAAAATATTGGAAATCGGAATCCAATTTACCATTCCGTTTTTGGGAAGCAATTTTACATTCGCTAATAATAATCATTATCCATTTTCGATAAAATTTCCCAACGATACGGCGGTGTTCGTCTTCAAAGACATCGCCCGAGAAATGTCCGCGCTGGCGCGTAAATTACGGGCGCAATGATTTTATTCTGGACTCAATCAACGAGCTGATTGAGTTTTTGGCATTCTTATTATGAAAATTTTTATCCACAGATTGCGCTGATTTTCGCCGATTTTTTTTCTTGAAAATTTTCAATCCGCGTAATCTGTGAAATCTGCGGATTATTTCCGATAAAATCAGAATGACATTATGTAAGGCGAATAAATAACATGGGAGTCTCGCATGACTATTGAATACGACGAAAAAGGAAAGTTCTATACTGAGGTGGTGACGAAATTGCCCGTCTCGGCGATCATCCAAACGACCACACATTTAATACGCGGGTTAGCGCATATTCGGCAGGGCGAGCGCTTGAAGGACGAGTTGGAACGCGATGAGCAATTCGTTGCCATAACTCAAGCCACCATCCATGACGCGAACGACAAGGTCTTATTTACCGCGCCGTTTTTAGCGATTCAACGCGCGCAGATCGTTTGGATTTTTCCGCTGGATAACGAAGGAGCGTCAACCGAATGACAACGCTTGGCGCGACGTCTCAAAATAGACTCACTGGTCAAGACCTGACTCGCCTTAAAAAATATCTAGCGGATGCTTTAATGCGCGCGCTCGAATCGGAGGGCGTCCCCGTCGCAAAACGCGCCGCTTTTGTTAAACAAAACATCGTTGCTGTTTACGAGCAGACACAGGTCAAACTGCCCGAAGATTTGCGTAAGCAGATCTTTTTGCAAGTGATGGACGACTTGCTCGGCTTCGGTCCAATTCAAACCTTGTTGGACGACGATGAAGTCTCGGAAATTATGGTCAATGGTCCAAAGAAAATTTTCGTTGAAAAGAAGGGGAAACTTATCAAGACCAACGTCACTTTCGACGACGACGATCACGTCTTGCGGATTATTGACCGCATCATCCTGCCGCTGGGTCGCCGCGTGGATGGCGACTCTCCCACCGTAGATGCGCGTCTGCCCGACGGTTCGCGCGTCAACGCCGTTGTGCGTCCCGTCGCGATTGATGGACCTTCCATCACGATTCGCAAATTCCGCAAAGATAAATTGCAAGCCATAGATTTGATCAATTATGGTTCGCTGACAAAACAAATGGCGGACTTTTTGGAAGCCTGTGTGCGCGCGCGTTTTAATATCATCATCTCAGGCGGCACGGGTTCAGGCAAAACTACATTGTTGAATGTGCTTTCTGGCTTCATTCCCGAAAACGAGCGCATCATCACCATTGAAGACGCCGCTGAATTACAACTTCAGCAAGATCATGTGATGCGTATGGAAACAAAATCAGCCAACGCGGATGGACTGCACGCGGTCAGCATTCGCGAGTTGGTGAAAAATTCTCTGCGTATGCGCCCCGACAGAATCATTGTCGGCGAATGCCGCGGCGGCGAAGCCCTCGATATGCTTCAAGCGATGAACACCGGTCACGATGGTTCATTGACCACCATCCATTCAAACACGCCGCGCGACTCTATTTCCCGTCTTGAGACTCTCGTGCTAATGGCGGGCATGGACTTGCCCCTCAAAGTCGTGCGCCAACAAGTCTCATCCGCTGTGGATTTGATCGTGCAGCAAACGCGCTTGAAAGACGGTCAGCGAAAAGTAACGTATGTGACCGAAGTGGCGGGCATGGAAGGCGACATCATTGTATTGAGCGACATTTTCAAGTTTACTCAGTCGGGCGTTACCACCGACGGAAAAATAATCGGCGAAGTCAGCGCAACGGGTATTCGTCCCAACTTCACGCCGCGTCTTGAAGCGGCAGGATTTAAACTCGGCGCAGACGTATTCCGACCGTCCGCTTCCGTTCAAAACGCGCGGCGTTGAATTACTCTGCTATAATCCGCAAACGTTTGACTAATTTTTTTATGAGGACACATGAACAACGCCAAAATTACCATACGCGAAAAGAAACTTGGCTTGCTGATTCGCGACGCGCGCATAGCGGAACGTCGCACGGTTAAAGAATGCGCCGACGCGATCGGCGTCTCGCAGGCTCTTTTCCGCGCTTACGAAGAGGGACGTCGCGCCCCTTCCTTGCCCGAACTTGAAACGCTCGTGTATTATCTCAAACTTCCTATTAAACAATTTTGGGGAAACGAGACTCATTCCGACGTGCCCGCGATCTCCGAAACAGTGGATACCGCGCAACTGATCGCATTGCGCCAGCGTATCATCGGCGCGCTCTTAAGACAGGAGCGCAACAAAGTCAATATGTCCATTCGTTATATTTCCGCAGAGACGGGCGTTCCCAGCTCGCGCCTCAATGCGTATGAAATGGGCGAACGTCCCATCCCCGTGCCTGAGTTAGAAGCCATCGTTACTTTGATGGGCAGCCGCATTGAAACCTTCTTTGACCAAAGCGGTCCCGTCGGGCAGTGGATGACCAATCAGCGCGCCATGCAAAAATTTCTCGAACTCTCCGAAGAGATGCAAGACTTTGTCTGTCAGCCTGTCAACCGTCCGTATATTGAATTGGCGATAAAACTCAGTTCAATGTCCAAAGAAAAATTGCGCTCCGTTGCCGAAGGCTTGCTTGATATTACGCTGTAGCGTGATAACTCATCGCTTAAAAATAATCCGCTAATTCTCGCCAATCTGCGCTACTCTTTTTTATTCGCGAGGATTGGCGCGGATTAGCGGATAAGAAAACAGGAAACCGCCATGTCTTTTGACCCCTCGCAATTAAACGAAAAAGGAAAAGAATTTTTCCAAAACGCCGACTTTGACGAAGCCGCAGAATCTTTTCGTCAAGCCGCCGAAGGATATGCGCTCGCTAAAGACGAAGCCGCCGCCGCCGAAGCGAAGAACAACATGAGCGTCGCTTTGTTGCAAGCGGATAAACCGCAGGAAGCGTTGAGCGCCGCGCTGGATACCGATAAATTTTTTGAAAACATCAAAGATGTTAAAAGGCAGGCGATGGCGCTGGGAAATCAAGCCGCCGCGCTGGAAGCGCTCAAGCGTTACGACGAAGCCGTCTCCGCTTACGAACGCTCGGCTGAATTGTTCGCGCAAATCAACGAAGGCGATCTGCGCGCGATGGTCTTAAAGTCATCCGCCGCGATCAAACTCAAAACAGGCAAGCTCGCCGAATCCGCTTTCAAAATGATGGGATCGTTGGAAGCAAAAAAGAATCCCAGTTTCTTTGACCGCATTATGAAATTCTTCCTGCGCTTTATTAAATGATCAACATCAGCGCTCAACCTCGCCGCGTGGAATTTGGAGATCGTCGTCAGATATCTGATCTCATTTTTCACGAAGCGAATATTCATCGCCATTTAGATTGGCGCTCTCCGCTTGAGTGGATTGGCGCGCCCAATTACTGGGCGCTGGAAGAATATGGGCGCATTACCGCCGCGCTGGCTTGTCCTGAAGATCCGCCGCATGTCGCATGGATTCGACTCTTCGGTCATCAACCGCATCTCTCTCCGCGCGAGGCGTGGACTCCTATTTGGGAAATCGCGCGTCGTGAAATCAACGCCGCCGAACCGCAAACGCGCATCGCTGCGATTGCCACCAAACGCTGGTTTCAAAATCTTCTGCTTTCAAGCGGATTTGAACTGCGGCAAAATATTGTCCTGCTTCAATTGACGCTTGACCGCTTTTCGTCTTTTTCTGCGCCGCAAGATTTTCGCATCCGCCCGATGCGCGACGACGACATGCCCGCGATTGTCAATATTGATTTTGAATCTTTCGGTTGGTTTTGGCACAACGCTGCCGATGCGCTTCAACGCGCGCGTTCGCTTGCAGTTAGCGCCACGGTTGCCGAAAATGATTCGGGCATAATCGGATATCAAATCAGCACAGGCAATCCGTTTGGCGCGCATCTCGCCCGTCTCGCAGTCAAGCCCGCCGCGCAGGGCAGGGGAGTCGGCGGCGCGTTGGTCAACGATCTCATTCAAAGAATTGGGGCAAGCCGCATCTCCGTCAATACGCAGGAGGATAATGTTGCGTCGCTGGCGCTGTATCGCAAAATAGGTTTCGTTCGCACGGGCGAATATTTTCCCGTATTGATGTACCCAAGCGCGACATAAATGTCGCGGCACACATGGAGGATAAATGAAACACTTTGAAACAAATTGGAAAGCCAAAGACGGTTTGGATATTTTCGCGCAAGGCTGGGAGCCGAGCGACGCCGCGCCCAAAGCCGTCGTGTGTTTGGTGCATGGAGTAGGCGAACACAGCTCGCGTTACGCGCATGTCGCCGAAGCGTTTGGCAAGCAAGGATACGCCTTCTTCGCCGCAGACCTGCGCGGACATGGACGTTCAAGCGGCGCGCGCGGAGATATTTCTTCCATCGAAGATTTCATGCAGGATATTGACTCGCTGCTTGAACATGCGCGCGCGCGTTACGCCAATTTGCCGATCATTCTTTATGGACACAGTTTGGGCGGCATCCTTGTTTTGTATTATGGTTTGAAGCGCAAGCCGAATATAAAAGGTGTTATCGCCACGAGTTCAGGATTGCGTAATTCATTGCAACAACAACCTATGAAAATGATGGCTGCCCGCGTATTGGGTTCTATCTTGCCGCGTGTGACTTTGCCCAGCGAACTGGAATCTGCTGCGATCTCGCGCGATGAGAAAGTTGTGCAAGTCTACAACGCAGATCCGCTGGTGCACGACAAAATTTCGCTGGGCTTTGGCAAGGCGATGATCGGCGCGATTCAGTGGACATTTGAACACGCTTCCGAATTTCCGCTTCCGCTTTTGTTGATGCACGGCAAAGCGGATCGCATCGCATTCCCTGCGGGCAGCATTGAGTTTGCAAACGCGGCGAAAGTCAAATCCACTTTGATTTTATGGGATGACGCGTATCATGAACTGCACAACGAACCCATGAAAGAAGAAGTTTTCAAGACGATGACAGACTGGATGGATGCGCAAATCAAATAAGAGCTTCTTAACGCTTTACTGGACAAATTCATTTTCACATGGCAAAATCGGCAGGTCAGTTTTTCAAACCATAAGATTTGGCGGGTTATACACCCGCCCTACAAACTTTATAGGAGCTAGCATGAGCGATACAAAAGAAATGAGCAAGCGACAGGCGCGCCGCGAACAGATTCGCCGCAAGGAAGAACGCGGAAAATGGCTCGGCATTGGCATTATGACTCTGGGCGCGATTCTTATCGCATTTTTGTTTATCTACCCCAACCTCAAACCTGTAGGCGATATTACCGCTCCCGTAGCGCTTGTCCGCCCCAATGTTAAGGCAAACGCGGCAGGCGACCCCAATGCGCCAATCAAGATTGACGAATATTCCGATTTTCAATGTCCGTACTGCCGCAACTTCTATGAACAAACCGAAGCGCAATTGATGGATACTTTTGTCAAAGACGGCACAGTTTATTTTACCTACCATTCCTTTGGCGAGTTCATCGGCTCTGAATCGGCGGCGTCGGCAGAAGCGGCGTACTGCGCGGGCGATCAGAATAAATTTTGGGAAATGCACGACATGCTTTTCGCCAATCAAAACGGCGAAAATATCGGCGGCTTCGCAGACCGCCGTTTGACTGCCTTTGCAAAACAACTTGGCTTGGATATGAATCAATTCACATCCTGTTTTGACGGCAAGAATTATGCCGCGCTGATTAAAAAAGACGGCGTGGACGGTCTTGCCGCCGGCATTAAAGCCACGCCTTCATTCATCTTATCCTACACGGCGAATGGCAAGATAATTACAAGTCTTATCGAAGGCGCGCAACCTTACGATAAATTTTCTCAGGAAATCAAAACCGCGCTGACCGCGATGGGAAAATAAATTTATACATCAAAGCCCCGTCGCAAGGCGGGGCTTTTTTATTTTTCGGATACAATCTGCGTATGGTTATGATCATCAGTTTGTCCAATCCGCTTATCAAACAAGCGCGCGCTTTACGTCAAAAGAAAAACCGCCTTGAAAGCGGCTTGTTTCTCGTTGAAGGGATTCATCATGTCGGCGAAGCCGTTGAAGCGGGCTGGGATATTCAATCCGTTTTTTACGCGCCAGATTTGCTGACGAGTTCCTTCGCGCGGGAGATGATTGCGCATTTGCCAATTGCTCCGCAATCCGTTTCTATTCCCGTTATGGAATCTCTGGCTGACAAGGAAAATCCGCAAGGCGTCTTGGCTGTGGTTCGTCAACGCAACCTCGCGCTTGCCGAGATGAAACCCATTGCGCGCGCGGCGGCTTTGGTCTCGCCGCAAGACCCCGGCAACGTCGGCACGATTCTGCGCGCGCTGGACGCCGTCGGCGCGGACGCGCTCTTTTTATTGGATGGCGGCGTCGAGTTGTATCATCCCACCGTAATCCGCGCCAGCATGGGAACGATATTTTGGAAACCCATTGCGCAAACCTCCTTCGACGATTTCCTCGCGTGGTCGCGCAAAGGAAATTATCAACTCATCGGCGCTTCCGCCAAAGCGGACATGGATTATCAAGCGCTTGTTCCGCAAACTTCGTGGATTTTATTATTAGGCAACGAGCAAAAAGGATTGACGCGCGAACAAAGCGCCGCATGTGACGCGATCGTCTCTTTGCCGATGCGCGGGCGCATCAGCTCGTTGAACCTTGCGATTGCGGCGGGCGTACTGTTGTATCAATTTTCAAAATAAAAAACTTCTCACGCAGAGAAGTTTTTTATTTGTTTTTTTATTTAATTGTGAAGTCAGCTAGAACTCGTCTTCGTCTTCCAGCCACTCGTCGTCTTCCTCATCTCCATCTTCTTCTTCCCACTCTTCCGATTCATCGTCTTCATCCCAGTCGTCTTTTTTTTTGGCGACCTCTTCTGAAACGGAGTAGGTGGCGCAGCCGGTGTCGGGGTCTAACTCTACGGCGGCGGCGGAACAGTAACCTTCGTCTATAAATACGCAATCCATATAGTGACATTTAATGCGGGGCATTGGCTTCCTCCTAAGATTGGGGGGTTTTAATAAGACGCGCAACCGCGATGATAAAAATCAAGGTCATAGCGATTTGCGAGGTAACACAAAATGGACAGAGCGCTTTGAGCAGCGCAATCTCAACGTAAACCAACCAAACGCTGAAGATAAAACCGGTCAGCGCCAACCCGAAAAGCATTAACGCGCTGTTCTCTCGAAAATTCTTTTTTCGTTTTTCAAAGTAAAGCGTCGCAAGGATAGCGGCATATCCTAAAATGCCGATGGACGCGACAGGAAATCCGTTGACTTCGGAATATTTGCTGGCGTTCACGGTGGAACAATCGCCCGAGCCGAGACACATCGCGTTGTTTGATGTGAGCTTATAAATGGTCATGTAAATTGAAACCAGCAAGCCGACGACCGCGAGCGCAATCAATGCGCGGTATAACCATTTATCCATTGTTTCCTCTAATAAAATAGTCTTTACGTTTTGATTGACGGGCGCGCATTCTGCGCGACGGGGAAAATCCGTAAAGCGGCGCGATTATACACCATTCAATCTTTCAATTTTCGTCAATAATGCTCCGCTCATTATCATGCCGATAGACGCGAGCGCCGCCGCGTTTTGCAAAATGCGGATGGGATTCAAACGCGCAAGCGTGTCGGCGCTTTGAAGCGGCGCGTTCATCATGCCCGCGAAAATTCCCAGCGCCCCAAATCCGATT
>JAVHOY010000121.1:0-3491 GCA_036170295.1 bacterium | reverse complement strand
TTCAGATGCGTCTTGCGTAAGTCCCATTAATCTTTTCTACCGTACAAAATCTTTTTTGGACGCTGAAAAACGCCGATTTCGCTGATAAAGAAAAAATCAGCGTTTTCTGCGTTCGTCAGCGTCCCGATTTTTAAATTTGATGTACAGAAATTTAATCTAAAATCAATTCCACTGGACAATGATCCGAACCCATCACGTTGTCATGGATGATGACGTCCTTCACGCGCGGGATGAGAGATTCGGAGACGAGAAAATAATCCAGCCGCCAGCCGATCCCGCGCTCGCGCGCCGCGAAGCGATACGTCCACCAGGTATATTGTTCTTTGTCGGGATACAACTTGCGGAATGCGTCTACAAATCCGTGATCCAAAAACTTTTGAACCCATTCGCGTTCTTCGGGCAAAAAGCCGGAAGTTTTTTCATTCTCTTTGGGATTCTTCAAATCAATGGGATGATGCGCGGTGTTGAAATCGCCAGTGATGATGATCTGCTCGCCATTCTTGTGAAGTTCATTGCATAGTTTGAGCAAGTGGGCGTAGAACTCAAGTTTATATTCCACGCGATCATGTCCGCGTTGACCGTTGGGGAAGTAAATATTGAAGAGCCGTATCCCATCGTGGAAGGTTTGAACCACGCGCCCCTCCGCGTCGAATTTTTCTTCGCCCATGCCCGTCACGGTCGCTTCGGGACTTTCCTTAAAGAAAGTCGCGACGCCGCTATAGCCTGCGCGCTGCGCTGCGTTCCACGCGTAGGGAAATTTCAATGCGGCGCGTTGTTCCGCGTTCAGTTGTTCTTCGCGCGCTTTCACTTCCTGTAAACATAAAAAATCGGGCTGCTGCGCGAACGCCCAATCCAGCGCATTTTTGCCGAGCGCGGCGCGGATTCCGTTGATATTCCATGTAATAATTTTCATAGGTTTGCCTTAATCGTTTATGGTAAACTCTGTTCGAGCGACAGGAGTATTATGGACATGACAACTCGCAAGCAGGTTGTTTGTATTGAAGACGATCCCGAAATGATTGAACTCATTCGGCTCATTCTTAATCGCAGCGGCATTCAAGTGCATGGCGCGGCTGGCGGAGAAGAAGGTCTTAAGATGATTATGGAACTGCGCCCCGCGCTTGTGTTGCTCGATTTGATGATGCCGGATATGGACGGCTGGGAAGTATACCAACAAATGAAAGCCGATGAAACGATGCGCGACATTCCCGTCATTGTGGTCACTGCCAAAGCGCAAAGCATTGATAAAGCGCTTGGGCTGCACATTGCAAAGGTGGATGATTACATTGCGAAACCGTTCAGCCCGCAGGAATTGCTGGACAGCGTTGAGAAAATTCTCGGCAAAAAAAATTCCTAAAGCCTTTTTATTTTTGATTGTCACATGCCGCGCCCCATTGCTATTCTTAATTTAACGCATCCGATTAAACAGCCCGCGCAAGTTGGATATTGCGACTCGTTTCTGTGTCGTCTGCGCGGATTGATGTTCCGCGCGCGCCTCGAACCTGACGCGGGATTGCTCCTCGTTGAGCGCAGGGATTCGCGCCTCGACACTTCCATCCACATGTTCTTCGTTTCTTTTGATCTCGCCGTCTTTTGGATCAACTCTGAAATGATCGTTGTGGATAAGGTCATTGCGAAATCATGGCGTCCCGCTTATATGTCGAAAGCGAACGCGAGATACACTTTGGAAATCCATCCCGACCGTTTTGGGGATTATGCGATCGGCGATAAAGTTGAGTTTAAGAATGTATAAACGCATCACTATAATTTTTCTTCTTCTAATTCTTCTCTTTCCCCAAAAAAATATTCAAGCCCAAGAAACTGGTCCCGTTTATGTTGTGCAGCCCGGCGATAGTTTGTCGTCCATCGCTTCGCGCTTTAACGTGGATGTGACTGCGTTGATGACCGCCAATAACATCACAGACCCAAATCGTCTTAATGCGGGAGATCAACTTGTGATACCGGGACTTGAAGGCGTTACAGGCTCGTTAAATACTGAAGTGATTAACTTCGGCGATTCGTATCGCAGCCTTGTGCGACGCACGCAAGTTCCGCAAAATATTTTTAGAAAATTAAATCATGTGGTCAGTCCCAGCGAATTTTACGTCGGCGCGAGTATGATCGTTCCTTCAGGCGCGGAAGGCTCAACCCTTAATGCGCGCATTTCGGCGAGCGCGGGCGAGTCTTTGCTTGAGATGGCTGTCAAACAAAATACGGATGTGTGGACTCTCGCGCATTACAATCAACTGCAAGGTTCGTGGGATGCGCTCCCCGGCGATACGCTTTTCACAACGGGCGGCGCGGAGGCGCAAGCGGTCAGCGGGTTGCCGTCCGCGTTTATCAGCGCGGAGATTCGCGATCTGCCGATCAAGCAAGGCGGCACGGGCGTCATCAAAGTAAAAACAATTCCTAATGTTACGCTTAGCGGAATTTTAGTTGACCATCCGCTGCATTTCTTCCCAATGGACGACGGAACGCAAGTCGCTTTGCAAGGCGTTCATGCTTTGCTTGCGCCGGGCGTTTATCCGTTGCGAATTGATGCGACGCTTTCCGATGGCAGCGCGCAATCTTACGAGCAGTCCGTTTTGATCGTCTCAGGAAATTATTCGACGGGCGAGAATCTTGTTGTAGACCCATCGTTGATTGATCCGGTCGTGACCGACCCTGAACAAAAACAATTAGAAAGTATGACGTTGCCATCCACGCCGACAAAATATTGGGAAGGTCAGTTTATCTCTCCCGCCATCGCATACGCAGATTCGACCTATTCCACGTCGGCTTACGGAACGCGCCGCGTTTATATAGGACAGGGAACGGATTTGAAAATAGACTGGTGGCACACTGGAACTGATTTCGGCGGCGGCGTTGGTCTTGCGATTACCGCTCCCGCTGCCGGCAAAATTATCTTTGCGGGTCCGTTGACTGTGCGTGGAAACGCTACGGTCATAGATCACGGCTGGGGCGTTTACAGCGGATTTTGGCATCAGTCTGAAATCAAAGTGAATGTCGGCGATGTGGTGGAACAAAATCAGGTCATCGGTTTGGTGGGCGGCACAGGTCGCGTCACGGGACCGCATCTGCATTGGGAATTGTGGGTTAATGGCATTCAGGTTGACCCAATGGATTGGCTGAGTCTGTCTTACCCGTAAATGCTGTGATTCATTCGTTGATATGCCGCGCTCGCGCAAAGGTTATCCTGATATGAACGCGCTGGTTAATTTCTTAACTGACGTTACGCAGTTTGCAACGCAGCGTTCATCCGCTTCTCAAGCGCCCGCGACGTGAACGTCGCGTTACATAAGCCAATTTAGATATTTTGCGTAAGGCGAGTTCTTAAAACAAAACGATATCTTCTATCAATTCACGCCGATGAAAAATAGAAAAATCGCAATTTGCAAGAGCAACGAATAAACTTGCAGTGAGTTTCGTTCTGTCTTAGCGCTTGACTTAATATGAAAAACTACTTATTATCGCCCCTTAATAATTTGAAT
>JAVHOY010000120.1:0-3523 GCA_036170295.1 bacterium | reverse complement strand
TACTTGGAGGGCGACCTCCTGGGAGAGTAGGTCATTGCCAAGGGGCTTTTCTTTTTAACATTACCGTTGGAACGCACTGAAGTCGGGGAAAGGCGCGCGCATAAAAAACGAATCAATACAAAATCTATTGAGGGAAAAGAGCCGTAGTGATTTATGGTATGGATGTCGGCGTAGCTGGCAATACTTCGGGTAGCGCTTTAAGTGTCGGCGCAGGGGGACGAGTTAAGTTAAATCCCTTCCCTCCTGCAAAAGCAAAGTAGGTTGTCTGTCCCGCAAAAATTTCCACCCATGTTTGATATTTCTTCTTTTCATAATTAATTGTAATTTTATAAAACCCGGCAGGCAGATCGCTCAACGCGACATTTTCGTTGTAATACGGGTCGCGGTTGATTGCGCCGCCGCCGCCGTATGTTTTCACGAGATAAGATTTCTCCGTTTCCACAGACTCTAATTGCACTTCAACTTGCTGCAACGTTTTTTCTTTGGCGTCCATCACGCGCCCAACCAAAACGCCCCAACCCTGCGGCGGAGCAATCCACAATTCGGGATTGTAAGTATAGAAAAAAGTATTATTCTGTAAGCGCACTTCAAAATGAACATGCGGTCCCGTTGCCTTGCCGGTTGAACCTACCAGCCCGATCACATCGCCCGTTTCCACATGCTGATCTAATCGCGCGATCACTTTGCTCATATGCGCGTAAATTGTGTAAAGTTTTTGATTCTGATAACCAAAATCATGACGAATAGCCACCGCCAAACCGTAGTCGTCATCCTGATTTGTCTCCAGCCCTGAAAATAATCCCCAGCCCGCCCATACCACTGTTCCCGCGCCTGCCGCCATAATTGGCGTGCCTTCTGGCGTGGGAATATCGATTCCCGTATGCACGGTGTTTGGACCAAAGAAAATTCCGCCGTAACGATAATCGGGAATGGGCCAATTGACCTGATCCGCGGCGATGGGACGCGCAAAATAAAAATGGTCATACGGCGACTGCGCCCACGGAATTGGATAAAGCGGAGGACGCCATCCCGAAATGGGTTCTGCTCCCGGCGTTGGCAAGCTAAACTGAAAGGGTACGGGCGATGGAGTCTGCGCCGCAGCAAACTGCGCTTGAGGTTGATTCTGCTCCCAAAGCGCAACCGGCGTCGGAGTTGGTTTGCGTCCCGTCGCGCAAGCGGAAAGAATCAGCGTCAATAAAATAATGACAAACGAATTTTTGAATCGCATGAGTTATGGGATCAACGTCGGCGGAGTTGGAGTGGCTGTCGGAGTCCCCGTGAGCGTCGGCGGAAATGTCGGCGTGGGAGAGACGGTCGGTGTGCCGGTGGGTCGCGGCGTGCGCGTGGGTCCAATCGTGGACGTAGGCGTTGCGGTGCGCGTGGGCGTATAGGTGGGCGGCAATACGCGCGTCGGGGTGATGAGCGCTTCGGGCGGATATAGTTCGCGCATCGCGGAGTACCAATCCAAGCCGTTGGTTAATGCAAATTCAGTGAAGCGCGCGCCCGCGTAATAATTGCGCCAATTAGGCAGCGCGGACAAACGCTCCCAGCCGTAAGCGGCGGCAAGCGCGGTGACGTCTACCCAGTAACCCGCAGGCACAGGCGCATATTCGCCGCCCTGCTCGTACTTGCGCGGATCAAGTTCATAGCGCGCGCTTAAATTCCACGGCGCGTTGTGGATTGGTTCGCCGAGAGAACCATCCTGCGCGTTGCAGCGGATATAAACGCGCCAGTAAGTTTCCGCGCCAATATCTTCGCGCAGAGTCACCAGCCAGCCCGCATTCGCCATGAGCGTGTTGATCGCAAAGGCGCGTCCCGTGTAAAGCCAATCTTCTTCGCGCCCCGGGTCAAGATTTGTGGTGAGCGGAACAAAAGCATTTTCAAGACTGGCAAGCGCATCCCATCCAGTCTCATAGATGAGGCGCTGACGCAACGCGTTAAAAGATTCGTCCACAAGATCATGCAACTGCGGATACGGCGCTTGAACGTCCGGGATATTCACAACGCGCCAGCGCTGATTCGGCACATCGGGCGCGGGCGTGACGGCGGGCGACCATAACGCGGGCGGCGCATACGCAGCGGCTTGCGCGAACGAATTGGGAATCGGATTTGGCAAGTTGGCGAGCCCCCAAGTTAATCCGCGCACAGAGCCGATGAGCGGAACGGGCGGCAAAATCAAATCGCCTTTGACGGTATAGAACGCGACGTATTGTTTGTTCGCGCTGTTTGTGATTGCGATGATTTGGTCGGCGCTGGAATTCCACGCGCCCCAGATTCCATCTCCGATCCAACGCGCGCTGCGATTGGGTTCTTTTGCGTCCCAAATATAAAGTCCGCTAAAGCCGTTGGTTTGAGAAGTCGAAGCCCATAATAATTGCGAGCCGTCGGAATTCCAAACGGGATGATCTTCAGAGGCGTAAGGCGTGGCGCTTAAGTTTTGATAACGATCCGCGCCGGTGAGGTCAAGGTTGGCGAGCCACACGTCGCTGTCGCCGCCGCGCGTAGAGATGAACGCGACGTGTCTGCCATCCGGCGCCCACACGGGAGAATGATCGGAAGCGGGGTCTTGCGTAATGGGGACGATGGGTTGCGCGCGGTCATTGACGGATACGACAGAGATTTCGAGATTATCGTTTGTATAAGTTTCAAAGGCAAGCCATTGACTATCGGGCGACCATGACGGCGCGGAATCATATTCGGGCGTGTCGGTGATTTGCGTCACGGCGCCAGTTTGCAAACTCAGCGTATACAAATCCCAAAATCCGTTTCGATTAGACGCGAAGGCGAGCTGCGTATGGTCGGGACTAAGCGCGGGCGCAATGTCGCTCCAGTTGCCAGTGGTGATGCGCGTCAACGGCAAGTCTTTGGGGTCGTAAGCGAAGATGTGAGCGTATCCATTTTCTTCAATGGATAGGAACGCAAGATTTCCGCCGCCCTTATATTCAATGGCGGGCGCGGCGTTTGTGGATGTGAGCGCGAATGTGGGAAAAGGCGTGGGCGTTGCAACTGCCGAAGTTTGCGCGCAGCCCGCGACAAGAAGGCTGATCACGATTGAGGCGTAGAATATTTTTGAAAGCATGAAAAATATCGTTAATCGGAATTTTCCGCGCGGTTGTCTTGAGGCGCGGTTACATCAAATGAAATTGAAAGCGGTTCAGCGGAAGGACCATCAGGATAATACAATCGCGCATTGAGCGTGTATGGGTTGTCGAGGTCGCCGCGAATGTGCATGGTGAATTCAAGCCGCCAACTCATCGGCTCGACGATATTTGTGGACGCGACTTCGTCGCCGTTTGAATTATTCAAATTGACCTCGATGTAGGGGCGTTTTTGAAACGGCGTGACTTCGATGTTGACGCGCAAGCGCCGTCCATCGGGATACGGTTGCGCGGAAAGCGAAGCGATTTTTGTTTCTTCGGGCGTTGCGCGGGTAAGGTTGTCTTCGGGTAAGAAAAATTCCATGCGGTTATTATAACCATAAAAAACGCGCCGCAGATTTGGCGCGGCGCGTCAAACAATCCAT
>JAVHOY010000119.1:0-3558 GCA_036170295.1 bacterium | reverse complement strand
TCGCTCAGGGTGACATATCATCACTTCAACTTTAGATACTCCCCGCGTTTTTTTGTTGGATGAAGTTTTGACTTCCATGCTAAAATCGAAAACGCATTCCGTCTGTCGTTTCTACAACAAGGAGAACCTATGAAGCCGAATCTTTTTATCAGCTATTCGCGCCGCGAGGTTGGATTCGTGGACGACCTCGCCGATCGTTTGAAGCAAATGGGATACGCCTTTTGGCTGGACTATCGCAGCCTTGTTCCCGGCAAGCCCTGGGAAGAACAAATCTTTCAGGGCGTCGCAAGCGCCAGCGTGATTTTATTGGTCGTTTCAAAAGCGTCTATGGCTTCTGAAAATGTGGAGATGGAATGGAAGCGCGTCCTTCAACAGAACAAGCGCATTATCCTGCTCGTCTTTGAAGCGGTAGACCTTCCCGCAGAATTGGAAAAATATGAATGGGTGGATTTTCGCGGAAGTTATCAGAGCGCGCTTACAGAATTGGATCGCCAATTGCAAACTCCCGAACAGGAAGAACATCCCGCGCCGCAAACGGGATTTAAGATGCCCTTCATCGTATGGGTTGCGTTTACGTTAAGTTTAGTCGCCGCGTTAATGTCTATCGGCGCGTTGTGGACTTTATTCATTCCGTTCTTCCTTCTCACGCTGCCCTTTGGTATTTTCAAAAGAAACTATCGTTACTTATATGTCGAAGCCTCGCTGATTATGCTGCCCCTGGCGTTGTATCTCACCGCGCAGTTCACCGCCAGCGACAATACGTTTTACATCACCGACTATCTCACTTGGGCGAGCATTCCTTTTGCGCTCGCGCTGTTGTTTGTGCTGCGCTCGGCGGGGATGCAGCGCTGGGGCAAACCCGAAGCGATTCGTCCATCTACTGCAAGCCGCACGATGCCGGAATATCCGCAACTGAAACCGGCTTCATTTTATATTGAACACGCGCCGCAAGATCGCCTTGTGGCGGCGGAAATAGCGGAAACTTTCAAAGCGCATGGTCATCTTGAAGCGGCGGACGTTAACTCAGCGGGCACAGTCTTTACGCTGGTCTCCGCGTTTAAAGGCGAAAGCGAAGTGGACAGCGAAAAAAATATTGTCTATCCCGTAATTCTGCAATCAAACAATAAAGTCTCGCGGCAACTTTCGCGCGTGCAATGGCTGGACTTTCGACTCGGCGTGAAAAATCTTGAATCGGCTGCGAAATTTTTAAGCGAACCGGAAATGCTCCTGCGCGCGTTCAGCGTCCGCCCGATGGGCGAGCAGATGGTCTTGCCCACAGCGGTTTTATATCTTACTTATTTCATCGCGCTTCTCGCGGTGATTTGTATCGGAAGTTGGTTTCCATACATCGTTCAATACTTTCCCGATATTGTACAGAATCCCGACCTTGACGTTCCCATGTTGACGTTGATCTTTAGCCTCGTCTTGTTTGGCGTCATTGCATTTTTTATGGCGCGTCAACTCATTACCCGCAAGGGACCTGCGGCTTCATGGGTCGGTTTAATTTTCGGAATGCTTTTGCTTGGCGTCGTCATTTACTGGCAGACCATGATTGATTCGTCCGTGCTTGATATTTTGAATTTGGAAGAAGATTCTCTCGGCTATTCCTCCTACTATCCAACCTACTTTTACCTCGTCGGCAACCTTGCGATGAGCGTATATCTTTTCTTCAACCGCGCCGATCTAAGGCGCTGGTTTCCCGCAAAAAATATTTGAACGTTGAAACGTTATAACGTTTATAAACTCGGTTATACTTTGCGCCGCTATGACCGACCACATCCGAAACTTCTGCATCATCGCCCATATTGATCATGGGAAATCCACGCTGGCAGACCGCTTGCTTCAAATGACGGGCGCAATCGCCGAACGCGATATGACCGAGCAGACGCTCGACTCGATGGACTTGGAACGCGAAAAAGGCGTGACCATCAAGTCTTCCGCTGTGCGTATGTTTTACACTTCGCAAGAAAATCAAAGATACGAGCTCAATTTAATTGACACGCCCGGACATGTGGACTTTGGCTACGAAGTCAGCCGCGCGCTCAAAGCCTGCGAAGGCGCGATTTTAGTGGTGGACGCGACGCAAGGCATCGAGGCGCAAACGCTGGCGAATCTTTATCAAGCGCTGGACGCCGACCTCGTCATTGTCCCCGTCATCAACAAAATTGATTTGCCCTCCGCGCGTCCCGACGAAGTGGCGGAAGACGTCGGCTCGCTGTTGGGCGTCGAGCCTGATTCCGTCATCCGCGTTTCCGCGAAAGAAGGCTTGAACATAGATCAAGTTTTGGAAGCGGTTGTCAAACGCATTCCGCCGCCAAAGGACGTGGACGACAAACCCGTCCGCGCATTGATCTTTGACGCGCATTATGATTCCTACAAAGGCGTAATTGCCTACGTCCGCATTGTGGAAGGCAGAATCAAATCCACCGATGTCTTGCGGATGCTCGCCACCAAATTGGATCTGCGTCCCGTTGAAATTGGAATCTTTGTGCCTGGCATGAAGCCCGTAGAAACGCTCGGCTCAGGCGAAGTCGGCTACATCGCGACGGGATTCAAAACCGTGCATGAGTGTCGCGTGGGCGACACCATCACGCTCGCGTCCGCGCCCGCCGACGAGCCTTTGCCCGGTTATCACGTTCCCAAGCCGATGGTCTTCGCGGGCATCTATCCCGTTGAGGCGGATGATTACGCCACGCTGCGCGAATCGCTCGACAAGTTGCAACTCAACGACGCGTCGCTCACCTTTCAACCTGAGACTTCGCAAGCGCTGGGGTTTGGATTCCGCGCGGGATTTCTCGGCTTGTTCCACATGGAAATTATTCAAGAGCGCATCGAACGCGAATATGATTTGGATGTTCTCTTCACCGCGCCTTCAGTCGAATACGAAATTTTGATGATTGGCGACGAAGTGATGAAAGTGGATTCCCCCGCCGAGTTGCCCGACCCCAGCAAAATTCTCGAAGTGCGCGAGCCGTGGATGAACATCGAGATTATCACGCCCACTGATTATTACGGTCCCATCATGGAGTTGGTCGTCAAGCGGCGCGGCATTTTCAAAAAACAGGAATATCCCGCGCCGCATCGCGTGCAACTTGATTTTGAAATTCCGCTTTCCGAAATTATTATTGACTTCTTCGATCATTTGAAATCGCGCACCAAAGGGTACGCCTCGCTCGATTATCAATTCCTCGAATATCGCGCCGACCAATTGCAAAAGTTGGAAATTCTCGTCAACGGCGAACCTGTGGACGCGCTCGCCGCCATTGTCCATGAGAAGGACGCGTATCACAAAGGTCAGCGCCTCATCACCAAACTGAAAGAGTTAATTCCGCGCCAATTGTTTGACGTTGTCGTTCAGGCTTCATCCGGCGGAAGAATTATCAGCCGCGCCAACGTCAAAGCCACGCGCAAAGACGTTCTCGCCAAATGTTACGGCGGCGATATTTCGCGCAAGAAGAAATTGCTGGAAAAACAAAAGAAAGGCAAGAAGCGCATGAAGATGGTCGGCAGCGTAGAAATTCCGCAAGACGCTTTTATGGCGGTTCTCAAACTGGACGA
>JAVHOY010000118.1:4165-15840 GCA_036170295.1 bacterium | reverse complement strand
GCTAAAAGAATATAAACACAAAGACCGCAAAGTTTTAATCTTTAGGACTTTCGCTTGGGCTGCAAAATCTCTCCAAAAGGCGAAAGCCCCGCTTCTTTAGATTGCGCGCGTTGCGTTTAAAAAATCTTTTTCAAACATACGAGGCAACATTTGTTTTCGATTATCTTAGGTCTTAGCGCCGCGCTCGGTTGGGGCGCGGGCGATTTTACGGGCGGGCTGGCTTCGCGCAAAACAGGCGCGCATCGCGCAGTCTTTTACAGCGAAGTCGCCGGCATTGCGCTTTTATCTTTTGCCGTCATGTTCGCCGGCGAACCGCTCCCCGCTTTTCGCGTTTGGATTCTTTCCTTGCTCGCCGGCGCAATTGGCACACTCGGCTTGTTGCTTTTATATCACGCCATGACGCTTGGCTTGATGAGCGTCGCCGCGCCCGTCTCCGCGTTATTAGCCGCCGCGCTCCCAGTTTTGGTCGGCGCTTTTACAGAGGGCTTGCCCAAGTGGACGACCCTTCTCGGATTCGGTTTCGCGCTCTTCGCAGTTTGGATGGTCTCACAAGCGCAGGACGGCGTTGCCGATATTCTCGCGCATCTCGCCGACTTGAAGTTGCCTTTGCTTGCCGGAATTGGATTCGGCTTGTATTTTGTCATCATGCGCGCCGCGACTCAAACAGGCGCGACCTTCATTCCCATGATTGTTTCGCGCAGCGGCGGGTTGATCCTTGTGACGACGTATATGCTCGTCGCGCGCATATCATGGAAAGTGGAAGACTCCTCCGCGTGGAAGATGATTGCGCTTAACGGCGCGCTAGATGTTTCTGGAAATAGTTTCTTTATTCTCGCCAGTCAAGCGGGACGTTTGGACGTCGCCGCCGTATTAAGTTCCCTCTTTCCCGGCGCGACGGTTGTGCTTGCATGGATCTTTCTCAAAGAACGACTCTCGCGCAATCAATGGATTGGAATCGGCTCAGCGCTGATCGCGATTGTGTTGATGACGATCTAGCGGATTCTATTTTTTTCTGGCAATCACGATAATACTTTCGCCCCATGTCATCGGTAAAAAAACGATTCCTGTGATGGCTTGCAATCCGCCGAGCGAGCCGAAAATCAATTTTTGAATTTGCTTCGGCACAAAACGGATATACGGCACATCCCAAAAGCCATCCGCGCAAACGCGGACGAGTTCAAAGCCCGCGTCTTGAATCAACTTCAACCATTCGCTTGGCTCTTTCAATGAAATATGCGTCGGGTCTTGATAGCCAATCCACTTGGCGCCTTTCCACGGTTTGAGCAGCGAGCCGAGATTCGGCGTGGCAAGAATGAGGACGCCGCCTTTTTCGGTCACGCGCCCAATTTCGTTAATCGCTTTTGCGGGATCGGGCAAATGCTCCACGATATGTTTGATGATGACCACGTTAAAAGAGTTATTGGTAAATGGTAATTCCTGCGCGGATGCGGTTTGCAACGACGCTTGACCTGCGAACTCTTGAGAAGTTTTCACCGCCCAATGATTCAAATCCATGCCGTATGCTTTGAAAGATTGCGATAGGTCGCCCACCAAATGTCCCATGCCTGAGCCAATTTCAAGCAGACGTTTGCCGCGTTTGCCGTATCGTTTTGCGAGCATGGCAAAGAATCGGTTAGACCACCAGTACATGCTGTACTTGGCAAAGGTGATATTGGCGTAGGTGTGCGTGGAGAAGTATTTTTCGTCGAAGGGCATGGGGAGATGGTAATTGGTGATTGGTAATTACGGTTTACCAATTACTTCTTTCGGGCGATATAAAAAGTAAACGTCCCATCAGCAATGGGAGCAGGGGAAGAATATTTTTTTACGAAACTTTCCGTGAGAGCTAGATTCCATTTTGTAGGCGAGATGATCCACTTGCCGGTCAAGACTCGCGCAACCACAGACGGAACGCCGAAGTAGTGTCCCCATTCTAACACGCGCATCGCGGCGGGCGAAAAATAATTCCACGAGCGTTCGAGCGTGAACCCCGCGCGTTCGAGTCGCGCCTGCCACACATCGGGTTCATCCGCGTGATGGACGCGCGAAATTTTTCGGAACCATTCGGTATATCCCTTGCCTAAAACTTTTGAGATGGATAACTCGCTTAAGTATCTTGTGTTCGGCACGCAGAAATAAAAGGGCGCATTGGGTTTGAGGACGCGCGCCGTTTCTTTAAGGACAGCGTCAATGTGCGGAATATGTTCGAGGACAGAATTACTCAACGCGCTGGAAAAATAATTTGAAGGGAAGGGAGAAAACGCGCCGTCGGCTTCCACCAAAGATTTATACGCGTTAAATTTTTTCGCCTCGCGCATCGAAAAACGCCACGGGTCGAGTCCCACATCCAATTTCTGGTCAAAGGTCAGCGACGCAAAGTGACCGTCTCCGCAGCCCACATCATAGACGGGTTCGGGGAGCGGCAGATCTTGATAGTAGGAAGATTCGATGGCGCGTAAAAACGCGCGAAAGTACGGCAGGTCGCGGAGTTGTAAAAAAAGGAAATCTTTTTGATTCGCAGTCGGTAATTGGTAATTGGTAATTGGTAATTGGCGATTGTCTGTTGGCATAACTTTATTTTGAAAGACATCAAAAAACTTTGTGCCCTTCGTGTCCTTTGTGTTTAATGTTTTTTTAGTTTCTCAAATAACTTCTCGTATTCTTGCGCGATCGAATCAGGATCGTAGGCTTTGTTGATCGCATCCACATCGCCGCGATGTTTTTCGGGGTGATCTAATACTTCAAGGATGGAATTTGCGAGACTTTCCGCGTTTCCAATTTCTGAAACGATTCCCATGTTGTGCATTTGTACGGGACGGCGCACGCCGGGCAACGCGGAGGGAACGCACGGGACGCTGTTCTTCATCGCTTCAATTTGCACAAGCCCGAACGCTTCGGTGGAATTTAATGACGGCACAGTTAAAACATCAAGGTTGGGATAAAACGCGGACATTTGAACTGGGTCAAGGTTTCCTAAAAACGTCCAATGTCCCTGCGTTTCATACTCGCGGATGCGCGGCATGAGTCTATCGTAATAGGCTTGCTCGCCCATCACATTTTGATATGTACCCGCGAACAACACTTGCGCGTTGGGATATTTTTTTAAGATGATCGGCAGCGCGTCGAGTAAAACCTCCACACCTTTTTCAGCGGCGAGACGCGCAGCCATACCGATGACGGGTTTGCGTTCATCTACATGATGATTGTGCGCGAAGGCGGCAACGGCGTCGCGCGTGGATTTTGGCAAATCTACCGGCGGAAGGATGGGGGTGAGTTTGTCCGCGTAGCGCGAAAGGTATGGCGAGTTGTCGGCATAATCCTGCGTATACGTCACAATATGATTCGCAAGCGCTCCCGCCATGTTGTTTTGAAAATTCACAACGAGATTTACAATGCGATTGAACCATGTGCGCGTGAGCAATAGATCGCAATGATAAGTGAGCACAACGGGCTTGCCAAAAAGCCGCGCGCGCAACGCGACGCCGGGCGCGTCAAATTGCGGTAGATGAAGTTGCACGACATCATGCTGCGCGACAAGTTTTGTGGCGACAAATCCAAACGTCGGCGCGATGACTCCCTTGCTGACGCGCGCGGCAACTGGCACACGGATCACCTTCACGCCGTCCATGATTTCTTCGCGCGGAAGCGACGGATCGTATTGCGTGGTCATCACGGTCACTTCATGTCCGCGTTGGACAAAGGCGCGCGCGAGGCGCTCGGCATAAATGGTCAGTCCGCTGGTGTGCGGACGATAGTAAGTGAGAACGGTTAGAATTTTCATAAAGCGGGGCGATTATAACGCAGAGTAACGCGAGGGTAAAAAACTTTATTTGATGTGATCGCCAGAAAACTATGTCAAGTTCAGAAACCTGAACTACGTCAAATTATGTGATTTTTGTCACACATTGTCCATCCTATCCTCACTTTATTTTAATGTCCATTATGTGTATTATCTCACAAACAGATTGGCATCTGTTGGTTGATTGTGTTTCTATTTCACATAAGGAGAATGTTGAAATGAATTATAAAAAAATGCTCGTTTTGCTGGGTGCGCTTCTTGTAGTTGGCGCAGTTTTAGCCGCCTGTGGAGGCGCGACCACCCCAGTCCCTGTGAAGCCTACGGATGCTCCCGCTACCGTGGCGCCGACAGTGGTTCCTACCCCTACCGTAGATCCGGCTGAAGCGATTAAGCCGATCTTCGCAGCTTCAGCCCATGCTAATGCAGACGCTGAAGCGTTCAAGCATTGGGATGCTGCCGATCCCAAGGAAGTCCCGACAAGTTGCGCCAAGTGTCACAGCGAAAAAGGCTTTGTTGACTTCCTTGCCAATGGCAAAGTGACCGCTGCGGTGCCCGCCCCTCAGGGCGTCTTCACTTGCACTCTGTGCCATACCGATGAAAAAGGTACGGTGAAGCCTGTAACTTCCGTGACCTTCCCCTCCGGCGCAGTCATTGAGAACCTCGGCCCAGAGGCGATCTGCATGACCTGTCACCAGGGACGCGAGTCTAAAGTCAGCGTTGACAAGAAGATCGCTGATTTCGCTGTCACCGATGTTGACGCTGTTGTAGCTCCCATGACCACGAAAGACGCCGCCGGCAAAGATACGACGACATCTTTCAGCTTCAGCAATGTCCATTACTTTGCGGCGGGCGGCACACTTTATGGCTCGCAGGCGAAGATGGGTTATGAGTACGACGGCAAATTGTATGATATGAAGAACGCGCATGTTGAAGGTTACAACACCTGTCTCGGCTGTCACGATCAGCACAGCCAAAAAGTCAAAGTTGAAGCCTGCGCTGAATGTCATCAGAATGTCAAAACTCAGGACGACTTGAAAGACATCCGTCAGGTTTCCAGCGCCAAAGACTATGATGGCGACGGCAATGTGACCGAAGGGATTTCTTTCGAAATCTCTGGTCTGCAACAAATTCTGTACACATCCATTCAGTCCTATGCCACAGAAGTTTCTGGCACGTCTATCGTTTACGACGCCGCCACGAACCCCTATTGGTTTGTCGCCGACAAAGACGGCAAGATTGCCGTTGACGACAAGGGCGCGAACATCCGCTACAACGCCTTCACCGCTCGCTTGTTGAAAGCCGCTTATAACTATCAGGTTTCCGTCAAGGATCCGGGCGCTTTCGCTCATGGCGGCAAATACATTATGGAATTGCTCTACGACTCAATCGAAGACTTGAACGCCAGCGAAAAACTGACGACCAAGTTTGACGTTACGACGCTGACGCGCGAAGACGCCGGTCACTTTGACGGCGCCGCCGCGGCTTTCCGCCATTGGGATGTGGATAGCGAAGGCAAACCCATTTACACCATTGACGCCGCTTGCGCCAAGTGCCACAGCGCTTCCGCTCTGCCCATGCTTATTGCGGGTCAGACAGTCCCCGAAACCGGCGTTCCCGCTGGCAACGGTTTGATGTGTTCCACCTGCCACGATACTGCCAACTTCCCCAACCGCCTAGCGGTTAAGGACGTGACTATGCCCAGCGGCAAGGTCGTGACCTTTGGCGAAACCGCCGACTCCAATTTGTGCATTTCTTGCCATCAGGGTCGCGCTTCCAAGAAGGATGTGGACGCGAAGATTGCCCAGTTCCCCGGCGCAGCCGACGCTCCCGATAAAGTTGTTGAGGCGATCAAAGACGCAAACGGCAAAGACGTTAAGTTCAGCTTTATCAATGCCCACTACCTTGGCATTGGCGCAGTTTGGTTCGGTACTGACGCGCAAGGCTTTTACGAATACGACGGCAAGACCTACCTCGGCGCGAACAAACACGTTGAAGTAGACGGCAAGCCCGGTTGTGTGGGTTGCCACGACGTTCACGCCGGCGCTCCCAAAGAAGAACTCTGCAAGCAGTGCCATGGCGATGTGGCTGTGGATGATATTCGCGGTATGACTTCCACAGGCGATTACAACGGCAACGGCAATGTAACCGAAGGCATCCGCTCTGAATATATCGTTCTGCGCGACGCTCTCTATGCCGAAATTCAGACGTATGCCAAAACCACCGTTGGCACAGGCATTGCTTACGATACCAACGCATACCCATATTGGTTCGTGGACGCGAATGGCGACGGCAAAGCCGATCTGAAAGACGGCAAGCCCGTGGCTTACTCCACATGGACTCCGCGTTTGCTCAAAGCCGCTTACAACTTCAACTTCGTCCGCAAGAATCCGGGCGCCGCGGTTCACAACGGAAAATATGTCATCCAGATCATCATTGACAGCATCGAAGATCTCGGCGGCGACATCAGCAAGTTTGTTCGCCCGTAAGGAAACAACGTTTTGAAATTAATGACGGGCGCAAAAAAACGCCCGTCATTAATTATATTTTCTGGAAAAATATGAAACGATATTCGCGCCAACCATTTACGCTTACGCAACTTGGGTTAATTAGCAACCTAATTATTGAATGAATCCGAACGGCTATATGGGAGAATGCGTATTATGAAACAAATTCAAAAGATCGTTGTCTTTTGCGCGGCGTTTGTCCTAATTTCTGCATTTGCCGTTTTTGCGTTTGCTCCTTCCCAAAACGTATCGGCGACGGAATATAAACAAGGGGAGTCCGATAGTTGTTTAGCGTGTCATGATCAGGCGGCAAAATTATGGAAGGGGAGTCGGCACAGCGTTGGGAACGTCAGTTGCGTGGTTTGTCATAAACTGGCGCAGAGCGGCGGCAAACATCCCGAAGAAGCAAAATATACCGTCGAGAGCGAAGCGACCACTTGTTTGGTTTGTCATACTGAAGTCGCAGGCGAGAACATCGCGGGGCAATTGGCATTAAGTCAACATGGAAAGGTTGGGCTGACGTGCATCAGCTGCCATGAGCAACACTCGCAAGGGTTAAAACTTGCCGAAGGGTCGCGCACGGTCTGCGAGAATTGCCACAAAAAAGAAATGAAATCCTTGCTGCAATCTACGCATTACGCGGCGGGATTAAGTTGCGTCAACTGTCACATGGGAAAGGAAAAAAGCCACACCCTCGTCGTAGCCGTCGAAACCTGCCGAGATTGTCATACCGACCTTCACGACGCAAACCGTATGCTCAGCGCCGGACTTGAAATAAAGCCGATGACAACGCCCGCCGCCGTAGTGAATATCGCTCCAAAACCTACCGAGCAACCCAGCGCCTCCGCTTCCGGCGGAATTAACATGCCTTCATGGACTCTTGTCTTTTCAGGCATGATCATTGGCGGCGTCATCGCATGGGCGCTAGTTGGCAAAGAACCGGGCAAGCCTTCCGATGATGAATAGCCTTGTCATTCCAACGAACTATGGAGGTTGACGATGAGCGAAATAAAAAAAGAACAATCTGATTCAACTCCGCGCCGCGATTTTCTGAAACTTACCGCCGCGCTCGCGGGCGCGGCGGGCGTCGCTCAGATTGCCATGCGCAACGCGAACGTTCAAGCGTCGTCTGGCGGCGAAGAGGGCAAGGGACCTCAATGGGGCATGTTGATTGACATCAACCTGTGCATTGGCTGTCAATATTGCACCTTCGCGTGTCAAGCAATCAACAACCTCGCGGATGATATGCGCTATAACGTGGTCACAACCGAGACCACACAAAGCGGAGAAGAGTTTTTCCTTTCGCGCCCGTGTATGCATTGTCGGGAAGCGCCGTGTGTGCATGTGTGTCCTGTCGGCGCAACATACAAGCGCCCCGACGGAATTGTCGCGATGAATTATGACTTGTGCATCGGCTGTCGTTATTGTCAGGTGGCGTGTCCTTACGACGCGCGCGTTTTTAACTGGAAAGAGCCGATTGAGCGCAGTCCGCAATCGCCAAACTTTGGCTTGCAAGAAGTCCCCAACCGTCCGCGCGGCGTGGTGGAGAAATGCACATTCTGTTCGCATCGCATTGACGCGGGTTTGGAACGCGGGCTTGTTCCTGGAGTCGATCCTCAAGCGACGCCAGCCTGCGTTATGGCTTGCCCTACTCATGCGCGTATCTTCGGCGATTTGAGCGCTCCTGAAAGCCCAATCTCTGTTGCGTTGGCTGAGGCGAAGACCACTCTGCGCTTGCGCGAGGAACTCAGCGCTGAGCCGCGCGTGTATTACATCCCGCCTCAAACTAATAACCGCTTTCAAGGGAGCTAAATATGCAAACGACCATTCATTATCCGAATCTTCGTTTTGGCAAAAAGCATATTGACGTCTTCCGCTATTGGATTGCCCTTTTGCTTGCGGGCGTTCTGTTTGGATTGGTTGGCGTGTTTTTTGTCTTTCGAGACGGACTGCAAGTAACCGGGCTTTCCAACAAAGTCCCTTGGGGTTTGTGGATTTCGATTGACCTTTCATCCATTTCATTGGGAGGCTCCGCGTTTGTCTTTGGCGTGATCGTATATCTTCTGCGCCTCAAGCGATTTGAAACCGTCGGTAAGTTATCCGTATTGCTCGGCTTTTTAGGATACTCCACCGCGGGACTTGTGTTGCTCATGGATCTCGGTCAACCGTTGCGCTTTTGGCATCCCGTTGTCTTTTGGCAGGTACATTCCCTTTTATGGGAAATTACCATGTGCGTTATTTTATATCTGACCGTGCTTGTGGCGGAACTCATCCCTGCAATTACGGAACTGCCGTTTTTTGAAAGTCATCCGTGGCAGGAAAAATATCCCGTTGTAAAAAAAATAGCGGCGTTCGCAAAAATCGCGGCGCACTGGCTGCATAAATTAGGTCCCGCGCTGGCGATCATCGGGTTGACGCTTTCGCTTTTACACCAAGCCTCTTTAGGCGCGACTTATTCGGTGTTATATGGACGCGGCGTATGGTTCAATCAAAGCGCGCCCACGCAATTTGTTTTTTCAGCCATGAGCGGCGGCATCGCGCTGTTGTTCTTTACGAGCGTGATTGTCTTCCGCATCATGCGTCCGGGTTTGGTAAAGGACGACGTTTTGTACGATGTTGCGCGCCTCGCCGGCGGCGTTACGCTTTTGCTAACTTACTTGCGCCTGTGGGATTGGGCGGTGACCAACTATTATTCATTTGACCGCAACATCACGTTACAAACGGGAGCGCTCAATGCCATTGCGCCCTACTCCATGGGGTTTTGGATTGGGCAGGCGCTTCTGCCCGCGATCGCAGGATCGGTTCTGCTCGCGGCAAAGTCAGTGAAGAACTTCCGCTACCTGATGGCTTTCTCCGTCATCCCGATCTTCGCCGCCATTCTGACGCGTTGGAATTACAACTTTGCAGGTCTGATCGCCACTTCCACTTATGATCCGTACACGCCCATCATCCGCGTTAGTTCCTACACGCCAACTTGGGTTGAGTTTGCGGTGGCGACTCTGGTCATTTCATACTGGCTGCTGGCGTTTAGTTTTGCGGCGCGTTATTTGCCTTTTCAAAGTCGGCATGAAGGCAGTTAGCAAAACAATGGACACGGCTTGAACGCTCATCTTTTTTATATTCGCGCGGACTTGACGCTATAGTATTTCAAATTGATTTACGCTCGTTCTGGAGGCGCAATGATTACTCACCATGTTGCAAGCGACTCGCTATTTCAATCGCGGAGGGAAAACAATGAATGAAACCGCTACGGGTTCCATCGTCTTGGCTTTGCTTTTGATCCTGCGGTGTTTGATTCCGCTAGGCGTCCTATTCGGCATTTCGTATTTGTTGCGCCGACTTGAGTTAGTCGTTGACCGCTCTGATGAAGCGCTATTTGTAGATGAAGCAAACGCTAACGCGCCAAAACCTCCCATTGTTCCTGCGCCAAAAGTTATAGATTCCCCTCCCAAAAAACGGGCGCCAAAAAAGGAAACTTCAAGCGGAAAAAAGAAATCCGCTATTTCAAAAAAAAGGAGTCGTAACCAATGACAACGCGCAATCTTTACCGACAAGCGCCGTGGTTGGTCTTTGCAGGCGTGATGGTCTTGCTGGCGAGCGTCTTAGCGACATTTTCCGTCAACGCGATGCCCCCCGCGCAGGAGACTGAAAAATACTGCTTATCCTGTCACGGCGATTCCACTTTGAGCATGACTCTGCCCAGCGGCGAAAAACTTTCTTTGTATGTCTCGCAGGATCAGTTGGATCATTCCGCGCATAGCGACAAGGGAATTGAATGCGAAGCCTGTCATAACGACATCTCCGCATATCCGCACCCTGTCTTGAAGTACAACAGCAAACGGGAACTTTCTCTCAACTACTATAAGACTTGCGAGAAATGCCATTCCGCCAATTACCAAAAAACGCAAGACAGCGTACATGCCAAATCTGCCAGCGGCGGCAATGTCAATGCGCCCGTCTGCACCGACTGTCACGGATATCACGATACGCGTAAGCCTGACGAGCCGCGCGCTTTAATATCCGAAACCTGTAGTAAATGTCACGCTGATATTGTGGACGCCTATAAACAAAGCGTGCATGGCGCGGCGCTCATAGCGGAAAATAATCAGGATGTTCCCGTTTGCACCGATTGTCATGGCGTGCATAATATTCAAGACCCGCGCACCGCTCAATTCCGCGTGCAAAGCCCTGAACTGTGCGCGAGCTGTCACGCCAACAAAGCGTTGATGGATAAGTACGGAATTTCCTCCGATGTATACAGCGTCTACAAACGCTCATGGCACGGCGTAGATATTTCCGTTTATAAAGCGCGCTGGGGCGCAGTCTGGCACGACAGCGCGGTCTGCACCGATTGTCACGGCGTCCACGATATACGCAAAACAAAAGATCCGGCTTCGAGTGTGAATCCAAAAAATTTGCTTGCCACCTGTCGAAAATGCCATCCGACTGTCGGTCCTAATTGGACGGATGCGTGGACGGGTCATAACGAAATCAGTCTAAAGCGCACGCCCATTCTTTTTTATGTTGATCAATTCTATACGTCTTTTACGCCGTTCATTTTGTGGATATGTATCATTTATGTCGCGTTGCAAATCATCCACGCTATCGTGGATCGCGTAAGGAGTGCCCCATCATGAATGGAAAGAAAATGATTAATCGTCCGATAGTTCAGCAAGAAAGAACATTTATGCGATTTATGCTCGGTCAACGCTGGGAACATGCCATTCTCGTCCTAAGCGTATTCGTTTTGTTGATCACAGGGCTGCCGCAAAAATACCGCGACTTGTCTTGGAGTCAAGATTTGCTGTCCACGCCGTCGCGCTTGGATCTGATCCGCCAGATTCATCATATCGCCGCGATTGTGTTAACGCTTGAAGCGCTTTACCATCTGGGACGCGCGGTTTACTTAATGGCGCGCCGCAGAATGTCCGCCGATATGTTCCCCAACATGCAAGACGTCCATGACGCATGGCGCATGACGCAATATCTCCTGTTCCTGCGTAAAGATAAACCCGCTTATGGAAAATATAATTTTGAACAAAAAGTAACCTATTGGTTTCTGTTCTTTGGCTTAGCCATAATGGGCGTTAGCGGATTTATCATCTGGTTTCCCGCGCAGTTCACACAATTCCTGCCGGGCGGCGTCGTCCCCGCATCCAAGATGGCGCACAGCGCCGAAGCGCTCATCGCCGCGATCTTTATTATCGTCTGGCATTTCTATCACGTTCATATTGAACGCTTGAACTTGAGCATCTTTACGGGACGCTTGAGCGAAAATGAAATGCGAAAATTTCACGCCAAAGAATATGAACGCATTACCGGACAATCCGCGTCCGCGCCGAACGAAAATAAACAATAGCGTTCATGAGATT
>JAVHOY010000118.1:0-4065 GCA_036170295.1 bacterium | reverse complement strand
ACCGGACAATCCGCGTCCGCGCCGAACGAAAATAAACAATAGCGTTCATGAGATTCAGCGCTTCTCATTATGAAAATCTTCATCCACAGATTAGAAGGATTTTCGCCGATTTTCTTCTCTAATCTGCGGATGAATAAAAACTCGTATTGAGAATTGTTGAATGAGATTGCTTAACCTTGATATTTTTATCAACTATAATCGTGCGCAACTCTTTTTTTAGGAGAATGTAATGAGAGGTAGAAAATACTTTCAATTCTCTCGCTTCACAATGCCGTTTAAGATCGCCTGCAGTTTATTCTTAGGGGCGGTTTCTTTAATCGGCGCGTTTGTTTTTCTTGCCGCGCCCGTTCAGGCAGCGCCTAAATATCAACAAGACAAACCAACTAATGATTTTTGTCTCGCTTGTCATCAGCAAGAAGGATACAGGCTCAATCTTGGCGGCGACTCGCTTTCGGTAACCATTGATCCCGCTCAATTTGCGAGTTCGGTTCATTCGGAGGAAAATTTGCTGTGCGTGGATTGCCATGCCGACATCAGCGCCTATCCTCATCCTAAAGTGACAGCGGCGAGCGCGCGCGATTTTTCTATGGAGCGCCTTCAAATCTGCAAGACCTGCCACGAAGATCAATACCTTAAAGCGATGGACAGCGTTCACCAACGCGCATTAAACGCAGGCAATCAAAACGCCGCCATCTGCACCGATTGCCACAACCCGCACGAGCAGACTCGCATTACAAATAAAGAAACTGGAAAATTATTGATCACGGCGCGTTTGCATATTCCGCAAACCTGCGCCAAATGCCATAGCGCCATCTACAATACTTATAAGAACAGCGTTCATGGAAATGCGCTCACGCAGCTAGGCAATCAAGATGTGCCTACTTGTATTGATTGTCATGGTGTGCATAATATTCAAAACCCCACGACGACTCAATTTCGCAACGATACGCCGCTGTTGTGCGCCAAATGCCACGCAAACGGAACGCTGATGCGCGCCTATGGGCTTTCCACAAATATTCTTAACACCTACGTCGCAGATTTTCACGGCACAACGGTAACGCTCTTCGAGAAAAACGCTCCCGATCAGCCTACCAACAAACCGGTTTGCACAGATTGTCACGGCATCCATGATATTTCCAAAGTGGACGATCCCAAAACAGGCGTCGCGCTCAAATCGAATTTGCTTGTCAAATGTCAGCGCTGTCATCCCGACGCCACCGCGAATTTCCCAGACGCTTGGATGAGTCATTACGTCGCCAGCCCGGAAAAATACGCGCTGGTATATTATGTAAATCTATTTTACAAATTTTTGATCCCGACCGTGTTGGGCGGCATGGCTGTCTTTGTGGTCACAGACTTTATACGCCGATGGATCGAACGCCGCAAAGGAGCTGCGCGCTAATGGCTAATAAAATCACTCCTCCGCAAGTTGAACAAACGTTTGAGCGTTTCCCTCTCGCGCGGCGTATAGAACATTTAACAATGTTGCTCTCTTTTACCACGCTGGGGCTAACGGGTTTGGTGCAGAAATTTGCGCTCAGCCCAATCTCGCAATTTCTGGTGGGTCTGTTAGGCGGCATTGAACGCACACGCGCCATTCATCACTTTGCCGCCATCGTTTTGATACTCGGCGCGATGTATCATCTGATCGTGTTTGGCTATCATATGTTTGTTTTACACACTCACTTAAGTATGTTGCCTAGCTTTCAAGACGCAAAAGACGCGTTTCAGGCTTTAATGTACAACATCGGTTTGGCAAAATCTCGTCCGAAAATGGGGCGTTTTACTTTTGAAGAAAAAGCCGAATATTGGGCGTTTGTGTGGGGCACAGTCGTCATGGCGATCACCGGCTTCTTAATGTGGAATCCAATTACGTCCGCAAAATTTCTGCCGGGAGAGTTTATCCCCGCCGCTAAAGCCGCGCACGGCGGCGAAGCGGTCTTGGCTGTTTTAGCCATCATTCTCTGGCACATGTACGGCGTTCATATTAAATTCTTCAACAAAGCCATGTGGACTGGCAAGATGACGGAAGCGGAAATGCTTCATGAACATCCGCTTGAACTTGCGGATATCAAATCTGGGATCGCCAATCGCAGACCCGACGCCGCGACGATTCGCAAACGTCAGAAAATATACTTTCCTATCGCTTCAGTTTTCATCTTAGGTATGGCGTTTGGTATTTTTAGTTTTATCAACGCCGAAGACACCGCTCTGAAAACCATTCCGCCGCAGGACAGCCAGAAAATTGAGATTTACGTTCCACAGACGGCAACCCCGCAGCCAACTTCCACTCCCGCCATGAGTCCCACCGCAACCAATACACCAGCGACCACTCCTCAGTCAAATTCTGGGACTATCGTTTGGAATGGGGGGGTGAATCTCATTTTTCAAAAATGCAGTATGTGTCATGGCGCGGATGCAAAGAGCGCTTTGAACTTAACCGCATATGCAGACGCGATGAAAGGCGGAATTTCCGGCGCGGCATTTACGCCCGGCGATTCGGCGAATAGCGCCATGATCGTTAAATTTGAAAGCGGCAAGCACCCATACGCTGCGCTTACGGCGGACGAACTTGCCCAAATCAAAGTTTGGCTTGACGCAGGCGCGTTAGAAAAATAAATAATTTATGGAGATATAAATGAAAAAACTTAGAGAGCGAATTAAAAATTTTTTCTTTCCACCGGCGGATTCATCGCGTTGGATGCGCATCCTGCCATACGCCGTTTTAGGTTTTCTGACTGTAGCGTTGGCTGTTGGCGGCACTTATAGCTGGGACTACACCAATTCCTCAACTTTTTGCGGAACGGCTTGTCATACGATGCCTCCTCAAAGCGCGGCTTACTTGAAGTCGCCTCACGCAAATGTCACTTGCGAGGAATGTCATATTGGGCGCGCTTCATTTTCCAATCAGCTCGCGCGTAAATCGCAGGGGCTTCACGAACTCTACTATATGGCTTTTTCGCTTTATGAATATCCTATTCATGCCAAAGCCTTGCGTCCGGCGCGCGAAACTTGCGAGAAATGCCATCATCCTGAAACGTTTTCAGACGACAGCCTGCGAACGATCGTACATTTTGCTGACGACGAACAAAATGCGAAAACGAGTACCTATCTAATCGTAAAAACAGGCGGCGGAAGCAAACGCGAAGGACTCGGCAAAGGCATTCACTGGCATATTGCCAACAAGGTGATGTATTATGCGACCGACGCATTAAGCCAAACGATTCCTTATGTGCGCGTTTATAACGACGACGGCACAATCACAGAATATAAGGATGTTGAGTCTAATCTCGACCCCGCTACAATAGATGAAAGCCAACTCAAGCAAATGGATTGCGTAACCTGCCATAATCGCATTACGCACAATTTTAAATATCCCGCAGCTTCCGTAGACGATTCGATGTCGCGCGGCGTAATTGATTCATCCATTCCCTCCATTCATCAAAAGGCTGTGGAAATATTATCCGCTAAATATGAGACGCACGACGCCGCCGTGAAAGCCATTGCGGCGCTCGAAGAAGATTACAAAAATAATTTTGCCGATTACTATAACCAGAACGGCGAAAAAATCCAGAAAGCGATCGCGGAGATTCAAGCCATTTACGACCGCACCATTTTTCAAGATCAAAAAGTGGATTGGACAACGCATCCGAATAACCTTGGACATATTAATTCGCCCGGTTGTTTCCGCTGTCACGACGGCAAACATTTAGACGCTCAAAACAAATCTGTGCGCCTTGAATGCAACCTTTGCCATTCCATTCCCATTGTTTCCGCTTCGCAAGATTTAACGACCAAGATTGAAATCAACAACAGCGGCGTTGAACCTGATTCGCATCTCAACTCCAATTGGATTAACTTGCATAAAAAATCTATGGATCAAACTTGCGCGCAATGCCACACTGTCGACGGCGCAGGCGGCTCAAGCAATACGTCCTTTTGCTCGAACAGCGCTTGTCACGGAACGGTTTATACCTTCGCGGGATTTGATTCTGAAGTTCTGCGCGACATATTGAATAAGCCAACTCCTTAAGCGCGCAAATTGTAAATAGACAAATAAGAGCG
>JAVHOY010000117.1:0-3561 GCA_036170295.1 bacterium | reverse complement strand
AATAATTTCCCATATTTTCCGCAATCACATTTTCTAGCCAAAGGATTTTTGATGACCAAACTTTTTTTTGCAACAGATATTCATGGGTCGGATATTTGCTGGAGTAAGTTTTTGAACGCGGGCAAATTCTACGCCGCTGATAGATTAATTCTCGGCGGCGATATGACGGGCAAGGCGGTGATTCCCTTTGTGCATCAGGGCGGAAAAAAATATCGCGCCACGCTGCTTGAACAAGTGTTTAACATGACCAACGAAGACGAACTCGCCGACATTCAAAAGCGCGTTCGCAGCCGCGGATATTATCCATACATGACCACGCCCGACGAGATCGCCGAACTTGAGAAAAATCCCGCGCGCGTCGGCGAAATCTTTTTGCAGGAAGTTTTGAAAGTCGTTCAACAGTGGATGGATCTTGCGGATAAAAAACTCGAAGGCACAGACTTGAAAGTATATTGCTCGCCCGGCAACGACGATATGGACGAGATTGACGATGTGATCCGCGCCAGCAAGCGCGTGCTGCTTGTGGAAGGATTAGTCACGCAATTGGACGAGCATCACGAGATGATCACTTCGGGTTGGAGCAATATAACTCCGTGGGCGACTCACCGCGAGGAAAACGAAGACCAACTCAAAATTAGGTACGCGGCGATGACATCTCAATTGAAGAATCCGCGCAACGCCATTTTTAATATCCATGTGCCGCCGTATAAATCTCAATTGGATGAAGCGCCTGAGTTGGATAAAAATTTACGTCCCGTGCTGGCGGGCAATTCAATGAAACCCGTCGGCTCGACCGCGTTGCGCGAATCAATTGAAAAGGTTCAGCCGCTGCTCGGGCTGCATGGTCACATCCACGAAGGGCGCGGCGCTTCGCGCATCGGAAAAACTTTGTGCGTCAATCCGGGTTCTATGTATGAGCAAGGAACTTTGTTGGGAACGATTGTTAATCTTGGAAAGAATAAGGTGGAAGATTACGTTTTGACGACAGGTTAATTTTCCTCATCGCAACCCTTCTCCCAGAGGGATTGAGATGAGGAATTGATAAATTCATAAAGAGGAGATTGTTATGAGCGACTTGTTTGTCCGTAAGGCGACTGGCTTGGTAAGGTCTTGGTCAGTTATGGATGCGTTTATTTACGCATTCTTTTCCATCAACCTGATTACGCTCGGGTTGTATAGCTTCAGCCAGATGTATTACTTTGAAGGCGGCATGGTGAACGCGCTCATCGTCAGCGCGATTTTCATCTTCTTTGAAGTGATCGTCTACGCGGGATTGATTTCGGTCATGCCGCGCTCAGGCGGCGATTATGTTTGGCAGAGCCGCATTCTCGGCGGCGCGGTGGGATTCATCCTCGCGGTCACGGGCTGGTGGTTCATCCTGTGGCTATGGGTTCCGCTGTATGGCGATATGTTCCGCCATATTGTGCTTGTCCCAATTTTGGGCGTGCTTGGCGCAAAAGATATCGCGCTGTGGTTCGCTGGCACACAGGTAGGCGCGTTCACCGCTACGATGATCGCGCTGGTATTCATCAGCATTTTTATTACGCTCGGTATGAAGACCTACGCGCGCATTCAAAAGTTTTCGTTCTATGGCGGCATGTTGGGATTGCTGATCGTCGTTGTTTTGTTGCTGATGGGTTCGCCTGAATCATTCAAAGCGGGCTTGGAAGCCAACGCAACTTCGATGTTCGGCGCGGCGCCCGGCGTGTACGACAAGACCGTCGAGTTAGGAACAGCCGCAGGCGCGGTTACGCCGTTTAGCTCGCCGCTTAGCGGCGCCGGCTTTGCCGCAGTCTTCCTTGTGATTCCCTACATGGTCTTCTTTAACTTGTGGCCCAACTGGGGCGCGACTCTCTACGGCGAAGTGCGCGGCGCGACGGATTTCAAGCGCAACATCTCCGGCATGGGTTGGGCGCTTGCCATCACCACCTTGCTCGGAATTGTTTTGCTGTTCGCGATCAAGAAGACCATCGGCTGGGATTTCTATATGCAGGCTGGCGGCGCGTGGTGGAATTATGCATGGGGTTATGCCCCAGACGCGATTCCCGCTTTGCCCGTCTGGCCCTATCCCGCTTTGCTTGCCGCGTTCCTTACTACAAATAGGCTTGTGCAATTCATCGTTGTCGCTTTGATGAGCCTCTGGTGGTTTGGATGGAGCGGCACGGTATTTCTATCTTCCACGAGAGTGATCTTCGCCGCCGCGTTTGACCGCTTGCTTCCCGAAAAGGTCGCGGAAATAGACGAGCGCACCGGCACGCCAATTTATGCGTTGCTGTTGATGATTGTCCCGTCTATTTTTGTCGCGTATTTATATGCGTTCAATATTTGGAGTTTTGCCTCGTTGACTTTATGCTCCACGCTGGTCATTGCGGTGACTTTTCTCGGCACGACCATCGCGGCGATCATTCTTCCCTATACCAAGCCCGATCTTTATAAGGCTTCGCCGATTGCAAAATATAACGTGGCGGGAATTCCGTTGATCACAGTCGCGGGCGTGATCTTCGGCGGTTTCCTTGTGTATCTGTTATATGAATGGCTCATTGATCCGAATGCGCTATATGGAATTGGCGTCAAGAACACCAGCTCCATTATCTATATGCTTGCGAATTATGTTCTTGCTGCGGCAATTTACTTCGGCTTCAAAGCCTACCGCAAGAGCAAAGGCATTGATTTGAATAAAGTGCAAGCCGAAATTCCGGTTGAATAATTAATTTCGAAATTTTCACCACAGAGATCACAAAGATCACAGAGAAAACTCTATAAAAATCTCTGTGGACTCCGTGTCCTCTGTGGTGAAATCTTTTTAGATCAGGTGAACAAATGACGTTGACAGCGCAAGAAATGATGGCGGAAATGATTCGACTAGTGCGCGCGGCGGAGGCGAAGAAGATTCAACTTCGCGCGATTGGCGGGGTGGCGGCGCAGGCGCATAACAAATCGAATCATCCTTTGTTCATCCGCGAATTTGCCGATTTGGATTTTGTCGTCGCCAAAAAACAGCGGCGCGAGTTTGAATCTTTCATGCTTGAAGCGGGATATAGCCCCGATAAACAATTCAATGTGTTGAACGGCGCGGAACGTCAAATTTATTCCGATAAAAAAACTGGCGTAAAAGCGGATATCTTCGTCGGTGATTTTGAGATGTGCCACAAAATTCCGCTGGAAGACCGTCTCAAATTTGACCCGCTGACGATTCCGCTTGCCGAGTTGTTCCTCTCTAAAGCGCAGATTGTGGAACTCAATCGCAAAGATGCGTTAGACCTCACATCTATTTTATTTAATAATGAAACGGGGGACGACGACGTTGAAAAAATAAACTTGAAAGTAATCGCTCAATTATGCAGTAACGATTGGGGGCTTTATAAAACCGCGTCCATTAATTTGGGGCGCGTAGAAGAATTGGTCAACAAGGAATTTTCACAGGACGAGCGCGACCTTGTGTTAAGTCGTGTGCGCGTCATTCAAAAAACCTTTGAAGAAATGCCGAAACCCATCGCGTGGCAATTGCGCGACCGTGTGGGTACGCGGGTGAAGTGGTATGTCGAGGTGGAAGAAGTGGAT
>JAVHOY010000116.1:0-3567 GCA_036170295.1 bacterium | reverse complement strand
ATAGAATAAAATTTAGGAGCAGATTCAAATGTCGAAGATTGATCTCAACACCTTCAACAGTCTTAAGGAATCCACAGGCGCAGACTTCATCGGCGAGTTGGTAAATGTTTTTCTTGACGATGCGCCAAGCCTCATCGCGCAGATGCGCTCGGCGTTAGCCGATAAAGATGCGGAAGTTTTTCGCCGCGCCGCGCATTCCATGAAATCCAACGCTGCCACATTTGGCGCGACAGAACTCTCCGCGCGCGCAAAGGAACTCGAATCTCTCGCGCGCGAAAATAATCTCGAAGTCGGCGACCGCATTGAACTCATCACAGCAGAATTTGAAGAAGTGAAGAATGAGTTGGAAGTGTTGAAGAAGGTTTGATTAGGTAATTAGTAATTGCCAATCTCTAATTACCTATTTCCCCCAAGGAATCATAATGGTTACAACCTCCCCTGAACCCGCCCGCTTGCTCGTCATTGACGATAATAAAGTTAATCGCATGGTACTTTCGCGCAGTCTGGAACAACAGGGGCACATCGTTGAGACCGCCGAAGACGGCGAAGAAGGTTTGGAAAAAATCCGCACACAATCCTTTGACGTTGTTTTGCTCGATATTGAAATGCCAAAGATGGACGGTTTTCAAGTATTGGAAGCCTGCCTGAACGATGTAGACCTGCGTCAGATCCCCATCATTATGACCTCGGCAATGGAAGAAGTAGACGCGGTGGTCAAGTGCGTGGAACTCGGCGCGGAAGATTACCTGACAAAACCCGTCAACCCCGTCATGCTGCGCGCCCGCGTCAACGCCAGCCTTGAAAAAAAACGTCTGCGCGACGAACAGCGGAAACTATTCAGAACTTTCGCCACCAAGGAAGTTGCCGAAGAATTATTACGCACGGGCTTCTCGCTCGGCGGCAAACATGTGACCGCCTCGGTCATGTTCGCGGATATCCGCTCGTTCACCACCATCGCGGAGAGTCAAGACCCGTCGGACACGATTGAACTGCTCAACAATTATTTCGGCATGATGTTCGACGCGATCAACGAGAATAAAGGCTCGGTCAACCAAATGGTCGGGGATGGGCTTATGGCGCTTTTTGGCGCGCCCATGTATTTTGAAGAACACTGCGAATACGCCGTGCGCGCAGGGTTGCAAATGCTCGAACAACTTAAGATATTCAACGCGCAACAAGCCGCGCAAAATAAAACGCAGATTCACATCGGCGTCGGCGTCGCGTCGGGACAAATGATCGCGGGTTACATCGGCACGCAAAGCCGCGCCATTTACACCTGCATCGGCGATACGGTCAACCTTGCCGCGCGCATCGAAAGTCACACCAAAGTTGTGTTGCGTCCGCTGCTGATTGACAACAACACCCGACTTGGATTAACTTCGCAATATGCGCTGGAAGATTTCGGTCCCGCCATGTTCAAAGGCAAGCACCAAGCCGTCAACATTTTTGCGGTCGGCAGGTAAAAACAAACAAGACCTGACAGGTTTTGTCAAGGTTGCAATTGATTCAAGTCACAACAAAACCTGTCAGGTCTATTTTTTAATTATGAACCTCTTCCAAAAATTACGAATTGCAAATTACGAATTACGCATTTCTCCGCCGATTGTCATTGCGCTGATTACAATCTTCGCATACGGATTGCTGTTGCCCTTCGTCGGTCTTTATTGGGACGACTTGCCCTTCGCATGGATCGCGCGCTTTCTTGGCGCGCGAGAATTCTTCCCCGCCTTCGCGCCCTTCCGTCCATTTCTTGCGCCCATCTTTTATCTCACTGCCAGCCTTATCCCGCCTGTCCCAATTTACTGGCAAGTCTTCGCGCTGATCATTCGCTTTGTCATCGGCGTTTCCGCGTGGTGGAGTTTCAAACAAATCTGGCGCGAGCGTCCGCATTTGGCGTATATCGCCGCGCTGCTGATTTTAATTTTTCCGGGATACAGTCAGCATTGGGTGGCGTACACACATATCAATCAGGAACTCATTCCATTTATTTTTTATATCCTTTCATTTGGATTCACCTTCAAAGCGTTAGAGACGCGCAAGACGGCGCACATCGTCATCGCATTGGCGCTTCAAATCTGCGGCGTCTTCCCCACTGAATATTTTTTCGGCATGGAAGGCTTGCGCTTTTTGTTTTTATTTTTTTATGCAAGCCGGATTGAAAATCTGACCTATGCTCAACGCTTTATCAAAACAATCAAAACGTGGTTTCCTTATCTTCTCGTTTGGATTCTCAACGCCGCGTGGCTGGTCTACTATTACAAATTCGGCGCGTATCATTCCTACGAAGTCACGGTGACTCAATCGCCTAACTTAATTTATTTTTTACAGGAAGCGCTGGATTCGCTTGCCAAAGTAGGATTCTACATTTGGATTCAGATTCTGCCTTTGATGTTTTTCTCCCTGCCCGCGCCCGCGACTTTTCTAACCATCGGGCTGATCGCTGTTTCCTTGATATTGATTCTGCCTCAAATCAAAGTCCAAAGTCTGGAGATCCTTCGACAGGCTCAGGACAATGCTTTGGAGTCCGCGTATCCGCTTATTATTATTGGCGTGATCGGAATTTTATTGGGACGTTTGCCCTCGCTCGCGGCGGGGCTTCCGCTGACGTTGCAATCTTCGTATGACCGCTTCATGGTTTCGATGATGATCGGCGGAACGGTGTTCATCATCGGCGTTGTTGAATTATTGTTTAGAAATAAAAATATCAAGTCAGCAGTCTTCGCGTTGTTGATCGCATTTGGAATCGGACAGCAATTCTTTAACGCCAACATCTTCCGCCGCGATTGGGAAAAGCAACGCGATATTTATTGGCAGATGGCGTGGCGCATTCCGGCGCTAAAACCGAACACGCTGATACTCACCCACCAAATGCCGATTGATTATGAAACGGACATGTCCTTCACCGCGCCAATCAATTGGATGTACGCGCCAAACTTCACGCGTGGAAATTTGCCGTACTTAATGCTGTACACCGAGAAGCGCATCGGCGGCGCGACGCTGCCTTCATTTGAACCGAACACGCCCATCACGTTTCCATATCGCACGGTTACTTTTTATGGAAACACTTCGCAAGCCATTGTGATCTACATGCCGAAGAACGGCTGCCTGCGTGTGCTTGATCCCAAGCGCGGCGATGCGGAGATTTATGCCAAACTTCCCAGCGTATTGACTGACGCGATTCCGCTTTCGGATGTATCTAATATCATCACAGATACAAACACGCCCGCCGCGCCAACTTTCTTCTTCCCTGAACCTAGCCATGAATGGTGTTACTACTTTGCCAAAGCGGAACTGGCGCAGCAGTCGGGCGATTATCAAAAAGTGGTTGCGCTTGGGAATGAAGCGCGCTCTCTTGGCTACGCGCCCGCCGACCTAAATGAATGGTTGATCTTTATCGAAGCGTACGCGTTGAACAATGATTTACAAGCCGCAGAGAAATTATCCACCGCCGCGCTGAAAAACGATCCGCGCATGTTGCGCGGCGTGTGTATCGTATGGGACAGGATCAACGCCAAAGGCGCTGGCGCATCCGCAAAAATAATCCAAAGATTGGGGTGTTTGCATTAA
>JAVHOY010000115.1:0-3585 GCA_036170295.1 bacterium | reverse complement strand
TTCAATTGCCCGCTGCCTTTGCCGGGAATGATCTCCACCAGCTCGATCTTTTTCTCAATGGCTTCTTCTACAATGCGATTGAGCTCTTTATCAATCTCGTAGCCGCGATTATAAATTTCGTGCAAGTCAAGTTTTAGTTTTGCCATGATATCGCCTCTTCAAAAAAATAAAATTGCGCGCGTCTGCTAAACTTTAACAACGCTCGCGCCTTCGCTTGCTTGACAAACATACACGCTCGCGTCCAAGCCTGATTTTTCTTTATATAAAATCGAAACAGCGGAGACAAATTCATCTGTTTTATTCTTCGCCACCAAAGCGACCGCGCATCCGCCGAAGCCTGCGCCAGTCATGCGCGCGCCATAGCAGGAGTTTTGATCTCGCGCAGAGTTGACCATGATATTTAGCGCGTCGTTCGTCGCCTCAAAGTCGTCGCGCAGGCTGTCGTGGCTGGCGTTGAATAACTCTCCCAACCGTTTTATGTTTCCTTCTTTCATAACCTTAAGCGCTTCCAGCGTCCGCGCATTTTCCGTTACGACGTGCCGCGCGCGCCTCATCACAACCTCGCTTAATTCATTTTTTATTTTCCATTTTTCATTGTCTATCTTCACATCTCTCAACGCTTTTACGCCAAACCATCTCGCCGCTTCCTCGCATTGTTGCCTTCTTTCGTTATAAGCCGATTCGACAAGTCCGCGCCGCGTGGAGGTGTCAAGAATGACAACAGAAACAGTTTCAGGTAGGGGAGCGTATTGATACTCTAAGGAGCGACAATCTAGAAACAGCGCGCAGCCGCTTTTTGATATTGCGCTTGTCATTTGATCCATAATGCCGCAATTCACGCCGACCCATTCGTTCTCCGCTTTTTGCGCGAGTTTTGCCATGCGCGGCGCGTCCCATTCAAAATTAGATGCGACTGAAAATGCGCGCGCGGCGGCAATCTCCACTGCGGCGGAGGAGGATAACCCCGCGCCGCGCGGGACGTCTCCGCGGATGATCGCGTCAAAACCGCTTAGATCAAAATTTTCTTTTTTTAATTCATACGCGACGCCCTTGATGTATTCGCCCCAACCCGTATCGTGCGCGAAATCAAGCAATGAGAAAATAGAATTCGTTCCATAGTCCATAGAATGAATGCGAAGTTGAGAATCAGATCGAGGCGCGAGCGCGATCCACACTGCGCGATCAATCGCCATCGGCAGGACAAATCCGTCGTTGTAATCGGTATGCTCCCCGATGAGATTGACTCGCCCAGGCGCGCGGACAATAAATCGAGGCTTGGCGTTAAAGCGGGCGGCGAAATTTTTTTCAAGCGTTTGAATATCCATAATTGAGGTTATACCACAGAGGTTGCGCGCCGACCTTGAGCGCCTTGAACTATACGAACAGCGGCGGATTTCTTAAATCTTTCTTGAAACATACAACTCGCGTTATAATCGCGGCTTGGAGTAAACATGCCAGCTATCTTCCCATTTACAGCTATCGTAGGTCAAGAGCGTATGAAACGCGCGCTCATTCTCAATGCCGTAGATACTCGTATCGGCGGCGTATTGATTCGCGGAGAACGCGGCACGGCAAAATCAACCGCCGCGCGCGCGTTAGCCGCTTTGTTGCCGCGCGTCAAAATTGTGCAGGATTGCCGCTTTGGCTGCGATCCCGATAAACCCTCAACGTGGTGTACCGAATGTAAAGAACGCGCTCACGCGAATAAGAATCTTCCCGTCGCGGAACGTGCAACGCCTTTTGTTAATCTTCCCGTTTCTGCGACTGAAGATCGCGTGGTCGGCACGCTTGACATTGAGAAAGCCATTCAAAAAGGCGAGCGTCATTTTGAGCCAGGCGTGCTTGCCAGCGCAAATCGCGGATTGCTTTATATTGATGAAGTCAATCTGCTCGACGATCATGTGGTGGATATTCTTTTGGATTCAGCCGCGATGGGAGTCAACACCGTCGAGCGCGAGGGCATCTCCTTCGCGCATCCCGCGCGCTTTATTCTCGTCGGCACGATGAATCCTGAAGAAGGCGATCTTCGCCCGCAGTTGTTGGATCGCTTCGCGCTTTCAGTTGAAATCGTGGGCATCCGCGAGGCGCGTCAGCGCGTCACTATTATGGAGCGCAATCTTTCATACGAACGCGATGCCGAAGCTTTCCGCGCGCAATGGCTTGTCAAAGAGCAGGAACTCTCCGAGAAAATTTCGCGCGGACGCGATCTGGTGGATCAAGTGACTCATACCAGCCGCGACTTGCTTTCCATCGCCGCGCTGACCTCGTCCCTTAATGTGGATGGTCACCGCGCGGATCTGGTCATCCTCAAAGCCGCGCGCGCCGAAGCTGCGTTTGAAGGTCGCACCCAAATCAACGACCATGATATTGCGCTTGCCGCAGAACTCGCGTTGCCTCATCGTATTAAGCGCACGCCTTTCCAGCAAGCCGAGATGACCGCCGAACAATTGCAGGAACGCATTGAGCAATTGGCGGGTCAATCCGCGCCTAGCGAATCGGAGAATGAATCCGAAAGCCAGCAGGACGGCGAAGGCGAGGAAAAAAAAACTTAAAGATTGAAGACGAGCAACAGGAAGGTCCGCAGCAGGGCAACCCGGAGCCGATGGCGCAGCAAGAAGTCTTTGCGAGTTCCAATGCCAATTGGTGGGACGGCGGACAAAAAGTAAAAGCAGGCGAGACTTTCCGACCGCGCAAATTAAATACCCCGCTTGATAAACTCACGCGCAAGCAAGCGGGGCGTCGTTCGCTCACCAAGACCGAGCGCAAGCACGGACGTTACATCAAGTCGCGTCCGGCGGGGGACAATTTGACCGACATCGCTTTTGACGCGAGTTTCCGCGCCGCCGCGCCCTTTCAAAATCAACGCACAGAAGAACGCAAGACGCTTGCCTTCTCGATTAAGAAACGCGACTTGCAACGCAAGATCCGCGTGAAGCGCGTTGCAAATCTCGTTTTATTTTTAGTGGACGCTTCGTGGTCAATGGCGGTTGCGGAGCGCATGAACGCGACGAAGGGCGCGATACTTTCTCTGCTGACCGACGCTTATCAGCGCCGCGACCGCGTGGGACTGATTGTCTTTCAAAAGGATCGCGCCACGCTGGTTTTATCTCCCACCAATTCGATTCAACTCGCGCAGCGCGCGTTGATGGATATTCCCGTCGGCGGAAAGACTCCGCTTTCGGCGGGCTTGCTTATGGCGCAGGACGTGCTCAAACACGAGAAGCATATTCACCCCGACGTCGAGCCTTTGCTGATTGTATTAACCGACGGCGCGGGGAATGTTTCCATCAGCACGCTTCCGCCGCAAGAGGAAGGATTCAAATTCGCGGAAATGATCGCGCAGGAAAAAGTCCGCTCGATTGTGATCAATATGGAACACGCCGCGTTTGACCAAGGACTCGCGCAGCAGCTCGCCGATCATCTTGATGCGCCGTGTTACTCGCTCAGCGATTTGAAAGCCGAGAGTTTGTATAACACGGTGAGAGATGAAATGTCCAAACCGATGAAGAAGAAATAGAATTGAAGGCAGATTGACTTTGCGAACTTAAAATTTTACTCTGGCAGGTATAATGGAAAAATAATTTC